>DASSXK010000528.1:0-3489 GCA_035703945.1 Ktedonobacteraceae bacterium
CCTCCCTGGACCCTCTTTTAGCAAAAAGGGGGGCAGGGCACGAAGTTCCCTGCCGGGTTGCAAGGGCTGGCCCTTGTACGACTATTTCTATGTTATACTTTCAGCAAAAATAAGGAGTATGTAGGTGCCATCATTTGATCATAATACCACTATCACCCCGGCCACTCAGAATGACTACGACTCGCTCTGTGCCTGCGACCCCTATGCCCAAACTCATCCCGAAAGGCGTAAAGAAATTGCCCATGCCATCGACACCAAAACCTGTTTCGTCGCTCAAAAAGATGACCTTATCGTAGGCTATATTATTTCAGATCGTGTCTTCTATGGGCAGCCTTTCATCTGGTCCCTTATGGTTCACCCCCAATACCGTAATGAAGGGATCGGAGCAGTCCTGATGCACTATATTGAAGCTCACACCTCAGGCGAAAAACTCTTCACCTCAACCAACCAATCCAATCTCCCAATGCAACATCTCTGCGAAAAACTTGGCTTCACGCAAAGCGGCATCATCGAAAATCTGGACGAAGGCGATCCCGAAATAGTGTACTTCAAAAGATTGGCTGGCCGAGAGGCGAAATAAAGGCGTAAGGACGCTTGAGGACGCTGTCCTCAAACTCCTGCCAGGGAAGCTGCGCCTCCCTGGACCCTCTTTTAATTATCAGGTGTGCAGGGGACGAAGTTCCCTGCCGGGTTGCAAGGGCTGGCCCTTGCACATCCCAAATTCGTCATAAAAACACCCCAAAAACTACCAGTTCGACGTCCCAAAAAAAGAATATATTACTAGACATAATGCATGTCTGACCCACAAGGGTTGAAGTAGTTGAACCCTGTTGTATGGCTCATTGAACCAGCATCTGTAACAGGTATGTAGAAGAGGTGTGTATGCAGCAAGCAACACCATCACCCGTTTCTCGTAATCCAGAATCACTCATCCAGGCATATCTGCTGGTTTCGCTGGCGTGCGAACGCGAGACCGACAGAGACTGGCTAAGAAAGAAGTTCGCCATGTTACATCAATCACTCAAAGATTCCTGGGCTTACCAGGAAATCATTCAGGAAGGCCGACAACAGGAACAACGCGCCGCCCTGCAAGAAGCACGTCAACTACTCCTGAAAATTTTAGAGGTCCGTTTTCCCCGGTTGCTACTCCAGGCCCAGAAACTGCTTCCCAAAGTTGAAGAAAAAGCGGCTCTGCATAATGCAATCCTGTACATTAGCCTCTCCGACTCCCAGGATGAGGTAAGCAAGTACCTGCACAACCTCGGAAATAACGACCAGGATGCAGCCTGATTTTTCCAGGCGCCCACATCTCAAACTCCAATTCCCATTCAACTGATCTCCGACTCCTTTATATATAAAGGCAACAGTCTCGGTCAGCAACACATGTGGAATTGAATAATCAGCCCGCCACCGCGAAAGCTGTAATATCGCACCCACACGCGCACTTTGCGCATCAACAATGAGGCTGATTCCCTTTGTTTATGTTTCATCAGTATTCGTCAGGAGGTTGAACAAAATTCTTCCTCCTGACTGGATGCTTCTAGCTCCTCTTACATGAAGGCAATAAATTTGACTCTTCAAATCGAAATTCCGTCCAGTGGAACAACAATTTTTCCCCCTCCTTCCCGAATTACTGGCCTTTATGGCCCTTGTAGCCTTTCAGCAGGCGAGCAAACAGGTACTAACTATGATTTTCCCGCTTGCCACTCCCGAGGGATTAGTGCTACAATTACGGTGTTCCACCGTATGGAATTATTGATTGGAAGGTAAAAAATTCCTGGGATGAAAACGTGACCATACACAAAATAGAAATACGGGCAACCTCAGAGCAACATGATACGCATGCTCAACAGATAGTCCGTGAAATAGCGCATATAGCGCACCATTTGTTACCATCTTTACAGGCACCGCCCGAGTTTTCCGCTACCAGTCTACCCTCTTCCCCTATCCGTACCGCCCAGATCTATCATCTTAATGGCTCCCTCTCACCAGACCAGCTTTCTACCCTCGTTAGCCAACTGCTGGTTGATCCCGTGATTCAGGAAGCCAGGATTATCGAAGAGGATACATCTCCAACCCTTCACATCGTGGATGTCTTTTTTCATTCCGGCGTGACCGATACACTTGCCGAAAGTGTACTGGCTGGCACAGCGATGTTAGGAATCACAGGTCTCCACCAGGTAGCGACTGGATACCGTTACTTCCTCGATTCCCGCCTGAGCGAAACGGAGGTCCGCACAATCGCGGAAAGCCTGCTCTATAACCCGGTTATCCAGAACTACCAGGTTCGACTTGCCGGTTCACCATCTACCCCTCAGTCCACTGCCACATCCCCACTTGAAGACCAGCAAACCACCATATTTCCAGAAACGTCGCTCGTTTCTTCTATCCCGCTGTCTTCAATGAACGATCAGCAGCTGCTGGAGGTTAGCAAGCAGGGTCTGCTCTCACTAAACCTGGATGAAATGCGTATCATTCAGGCCCATTTTCGGGAACAGGGGCGTGAGCCAACCGATATTGAACTCGAAACCATTGCTCAGACATGGTCCGAGCACTGTTCACATAAAACGTTCCGCGCCACAATCAACTATCGCGAGCTAAACGACGTCGGCGAGGTTCGCTCCGAAGAGACGATCCATAACCTGCTCAAACATTATTTGATGCGGGCAACCGATACCGTCAAGCAACCCTGGCTGGTTTCGGCTTTCAGCGATAACGCTGGTATCGTGCGTTTCAACGAAACACAGGATATCGCCTTTAAGGTCGAGACCCACAATCATCCCTCAGCCATCGAGCCATTTGGTGGAGCAAATACCGGCGTCGGCGGCGTTATTCGCGACGTTCTCGGTGTCTCCGCTCAGCCGATTGCTTGCACGGACATTCTCTGCTTCGGACCACCTGACACTCCGGTTGAGGATCTACCAGAAGGCATCATTCCGCCCCGGCGGATTGCCAGCGGCGTCGTTAGCGGCGTTCGCGACTATGGCAACAAGATGGGAATTCCAACCGTGAATGGGAGCGTGCTCTACCATCCTGGCTACCTGTATAATCCGCTGGTCTTTTGCGGCTGTCTGGGTATCCTGCCACATGGAAGCCATCCCCGCGCCGTTCAACCGGGAGATCGGATTGTCGTGCTGGGTGGACGCACCGGACGTGATGGCATCCACGGCGCAACCTTCTCTTCCGGCGAGATGAGCACTGAGATCAATGCTCAGGCTGGTACTGCCGTCCAGATCGGCGCACCCATCACCGAGAAAAAAGTCAGCGATGTGATCATTCAGGCCCGCAACCAGCAGCTTTACACAGCCATCACGGACTGTGGAGCTGGTGGTTTCTCATCGGCGATTGGCGAGATGGGCGAAGAGACCGGGGCGCGGGTTGATCTGGCGCTTGCTCCCTTGAAGTATCAGGGGTTGGCACCCTGGGAGATCTGGCTTTCGGAGGCTCAGGAACGAATGGTGCTGGCGGTTCCCGAAGCAAACCTGCCCC
>DASSXK010000534.1:0-6645 GCA_035703945.1 Ktedonobacteraceae bacterium
TCAGGTGATACAATACTTTTACTCGGCTCTTACCCACGTCTCAACAGGGATATTTCGGTTCCTTTTCTCTGTTTCTGGAACCAGTTTCTCGTGAATCCCCTCCGCTCTAACATTGGGAATTTCGCGAGTTTAATAGTCATATGCTCTATCGATTTTTCTCGGTACTATCTACGAAACTATTGCAGTGACGGAATTATTCCCATTCGATAGATTTGCTATTTTCCAATAAAATTGCACATGTATTTATACCAAACCATCTCTAATCCACCCGGCTACATCTGGCGCTGAGTAGGTTATAATCATATCCGCACCCGCGCGTCGCAGCCCTGTGAGTACTTCCATTGTAATACGGCGCTCATCAATCCAACCCTGCTGAGCTGCCGCCTTGATCATGGAATACTCTCCACTCACATTATAGGCTGCAATCGGCAGATTGCAATGGTCCCTGATCTGTCGAATCACATCCATATAGGCCATTGCTGGTTTGGCAATTAACATATCTGCGCCTTCTTGTATATCTAATTCTACTTCGCGCAGAGCCTCCCGCACATTCGCGGGGTCCATCTGGTAAGCTCTCCGGTCACCAAATTGGGGGGTTGAGCCGGCGGCATCCCGAAATGGTCCATAAAAGCCAGAGGCATATTTGGTGGAATAAGCCATTATGGGAATCTGGGTAAAACCCTGTTCGTCCAGCCCCTGGCGCAGTGCTCCGACTCGCCCGTCCATCATATCGGAGGGCGCGACAATATCCGCGCCCGCTTCGGCATGCGAGAGGGCTGTCTGGGTCAGCAGCTTGAGGGATTCGTCGTTCTGGACTGTCCCGTTGTGAATGATGCCACAATGGCCGTGGCTGGTGTATTCACACAGACAGACATCAGTAATAGCCAGTAGTTCTGGTACGGCCGCCTTGAGCGTTCTGACGGCCTGCTGGACGATGCCTTTGTCCGCGTAGGCCTGTGACCCGACTTCGTCTTTGTCATTTGGGATGCCAAAAAGTAGCACGGCAGGGATACCCAGGTGGGCTAGTCTTTCTGCCTCTTTAGGTAACATCTCCAATGGCCACTGCACGATTCCAGGCATCGAGGCTATCGGGTTCGGCTGACTGATGCCTTCGGCAACAAACATCGGATAAATTAACTGGTCGGTTGTTAAATGGGTCTCACGTACAAGCCCACGGAGCGCCGCGCTCTGGCGATTACGGCGCATTCTAATTGTTGGAAAACCTGTCATTTTTTGTTGCCCTTTTCTTTAAAGCATTCAGCTATCTGTCCACTTCACCAGGCGCGAGAGCCGTTGCGACGTGTTTTGTTATAACAAGATACTTGAACTGGCTTACAGTACAACCCTCTGTTGCGTACAGGACACAAACATTACAATTTTGTCATAAACCAAAACTGGCGGTAATACTGACTAACTTCATCATATAAATTGGCTAGTCCTATGATTTCGCAACGGCACTCTCTTGCAAGGCCGGGGTCAGCGCATCCAGGGTCTGCTGCAACATCTCGTCATCGAATGCCAGCGAGATGAAGCAGGACTCGAATTGCGAGGGCGGCAGATAGATACCGCGCTTCAACATGCTCCAGAAGTAGCGGGCAAAGCGGGCGGTATCAGAGGTCTTAGCAATTTCGTAATTCGTGACTGCTTGCTCATTAAAGTACACGCAGAACATTGCACCGATACGTACAAACTGGGCCCTTGTACCGGTCACTTTCAAAGCCTGCTGGAAGCCTTCTTCCAGGATGCGGCCCTTGCGCTCAAGCTCTTCGTATTGTCCGGACTTGCCAAGTTCCCGCAAGGTGGCGATACCAGCGGCCATTGCCAGGGGATTCCCCGAAAGCGTACCCGCCTGGTACATCGTGCCAACAGGAGCCACGTGGTCCATAATCTCGCGCCGTCCACCATAGGCTCCAACCGGCAATCCCCCACCAATAATCTTGCCAAGGCAGGTCAGATCGGGGACAATCCCCAGCCGCTCCTGCATACCACCACGGGCAACGCGAAAGCCAGTCATAACTTCATCGCAGATCAGCAGGGCTCCGTACTGTTTTGTCAGCTCGGACAAGCGCTGCATAAAACCTGACTCAGGGGGAACCAGTCCCATGTTCGCGGCAATCGGCTCTACGATAATCGCGGCGATCTCCTGCGGATAACGCTGGAACAGGGCTTCCACAGCGATAGCATCGTTGTAAGGTGCTACCAGGGTATTTTCGGTTGTTGAAGCTGGCACCCCCGGACTATCTGGAAGTCCCATTGTTGCGACACCAGAGCCGGCCTGGACCAGCAACATATCAGCATGCCCATGATAGCAGCCGCTGAACTTGATAATTTTGCTGCGACCGGTGTAGGCACGAGCCAGCCGGAGTGCGCTCATCGTTGCTTCGGTGCCGGAATTGACAAACCGCACCATCTCAATGGATGGCATATATTCGATCACGAGCTTTGCCAGCTCGCTTTCCGCCTGCGTGGGAGCACCATAGCTAAAGCCTTTACGACTGGCCTCTATCACGGCCTCCAGCACGCTAGGATAGGTGTGTCCCAGGATCATCGGCCCCCAGGACTGCACATAGTCCAGATAGCGATTCCCATCGACATCATAAAGATGAGCACCCTCGGCCCGCTCAATAAAGACTGGATCGCCACCCACACCCCGAAAGGCTCTCACAGGACTGTTCACACCGCCTGGCAGCAGTTCTTTGGCTTCGGCAAAGAGCTCATGCGAGCGCGTATGTGAGATGCCCTGGACGGTCTGTCGCGAATTCTGCATCGCAAAAATCTCCTCTTGACTGACAAAAGAAAAGAGCATCTATCACCTTGACGGCCTGGATGCTCTTTGATAAAAACAACTAGGCTCCCAGATCCTCCAGGATATTCTCCAGGGACTTCGCGACACAGATAAACATCGGCGTGTCACGCAGGGTATAGCTGCTGGCTTCTGTCAGACGCAACTCCTGGACCAGGTCAAGGAAATCACCAATCACATCGGATTCAAAGGCCACAACGAACTCCTGGTCATCGATGCCATAGGAATAGGTGGTATTGAGCGTGATGTGGGGGTAGGTCAATCCAACACGAATATGCTCGTTCATCATACGTTTGCGATCGTCCATTGGCAGGGCATACCAGGCACGGGTCTTCACGAATGGATAGACAAACAGGTACTTCTTGTCGGTCGGGGAAATGACCAGCCGAGGATCGTGTGCCCCACGTGCATTCTTACCAACGTAGATCGAACGCTTGGTCATTGAGAGGAAAGCATAGGACTCGCGCAGATAGGGGCCAATCTTGCTGCGTCGAATTTTGCTGCTAATCTCCTGCAAGTCTTCTATATCGTAGGCCGCCTGCCAGAGCATCAGATCGCTATCGGAGCGCAGACCGTAAAGGCCGTAACTGCGAATCAGGGTGCGATCGGCGTATTCATCAAAGATTGCCAGCAACTCTTGTTTGCCCTGCTGACGGGTCTCTTCGGGCAGCTTCTGCCAATCTGGATCGAGTTTATAAAATGTGAAACGCACAAGCTGACGGGGCTGTTTCTTTTTTTCTGGGGCCGTAGCTTGCTGTGGCTCGGTGGTGATGTTCTGATCAGGCATGTCTTTCCTCATATTCCACAATCGCCTCTATCAGGCCATCAAGCGTGTAGGTACGAGCCTGTATATCAACAGGCAGCCCCCACTCCCGTATGGTCTGCGAGGTAATTGGACCAATAGAAGCAATCTTGAGCGTTGGGTTCTGGAGCACAAACGAGGTTGGATGAAAATCCTTTGCCTCACAACTCCGAAGCCACTGCATAAAATTGCGGACGGTAGATGAACTCGTAAACGTTAAAATAGCCAGTTGACGATCCTGTAGCAGGCGCAAGACCTCTTGCCCCTGTTGATCATCGGACCGGGCAGGCACATTGCGATAGGCCGGAATATCTTCAACCACCAGACCAGCCTTTTCTAGCTCAGTCACAATGGTTTCACCGGCCACTTCTGCTCGCATTAAGACGACCCGTTCTCCTCGCGTCTCAGCGGCTAAGCGCTGATCCTCTTCGAGAATCGCGGCTGCGACGCTCTCTCCCACGGCCTCGGCTGGAACCAGGGAAGGACTCAGACCATACTCCGCCAGGCGCGAGGTCGTGGCTTTGCCAATTGAGACCAGTCGGGCCTTTTCTGCCAGAAGCTTCGGCTCATTGCCCCGTTGCTGGAAGCGTTCCAGGGCAAAGTGCACACCGTTCGCGCTGGTGAAAACAAGCCAGGGCCGTATATCTTCTGCGAGAAGTCGTTCAAATGCTCTATCCAGAGGCCCCCACTGCTGAGGAGGAAGCAAGCGAATCGTCGGAAACTCAAGCGGAATCGCTCCCAGCTCGCGCAAACGCTTGCTGAAGGTGCCAGCCTGCTCGCTGCTACGTGTCACCAGAATACGTTTTCCTCGCAATAGATGCTCTGGGAAATCAGACACGTTCGCGCTCCTGAATTCTAAAATCGCTCATCGCGCTGATAATTTCGCTTGCACCTTGATCCAGGGCCATCTCTGCGACGGCGATGCCCAGTAGGGCAGCCTGTTTGATCTCGGTGCCGAGGGTCCAGGGAACGCTTTTCTGTACGCGTACCTGCCGTGTGCCATCCAGACTGATAACAAGTCCGCGCAAACTGAATATTCCATCTTCGAGCGTGCCATGCGCGGCCACAGGCAGATAACAACCCGCTCCCAGGCGGCGCATAAACAGGCGCTCGGCGCTGGCAAGAGCAAAGGTCGTCTCATCGCACAGGGGATCAACGAGGGCGCGGAGTTCTGGCTCATCACGCATCTCCAGGCCCAGCGCTCCCTGGCCGGGGGCAGGCAGCATCAGGTCCAGCGGCAGATAGGTTAGGCGTCCTTCGAGGCGCTCCTGCATATCCAGGCGATGCAGACCGGCGGCGGCAAGAACGATCGCATCGTATTCGCCAGCATCAAGTTTGCGCAAACGGGTATCCACATTCCCACGCAGCGAGAGGATATCTACCTCTGGCAACATCGTGCGAAGCTGGGCCGTGCGGCGCAGGCTACAGGTGCCGATCCGAGGTGTTCCCACACTTTCGGGAAAAACCAGGCGTCCATCCGACGAGATCTGGGGCTGATGATTCGAGACCAAAACATCGCGCACATCTTCGCGTGGCCCGACCACATTCACAAACAGCCCATCCGGTTGTTCGGTTGGCAGATCTTTGAGGCTATGGACCGCAAGGTCAATTCTACCAGAGCTAAGGGCCCGCTCGATCTCCGTTACAAACACCCCATCCCCACCAAACTGCGACAGAGGAATATTTGTAATAGCATCGCCTTTAGTGTGAATCTGCTCGACATTGATCTCCAGGCTGGGCTGCTGCTGGCGCAACCGTGCGACGATACCCATTGTTTGTGTCATTGCCAGCTTGCTGGCTCTCGTTCCGATCGTTATACGTTCCATCTGAATTCTCTTCCAAATCAAACAAATAGCGGAGCGCTTCCGCGTAAATATGTCCCTGGCCGGAAGCGGCGGCCTCTTTCAAGCGTGACATCGGTTTATGCAAGATTTTATTCATGAGGCGATTGGTGAGTTCCTGGACGGCATATTCTTCGCGTTCAGACAGGGAGGGTGAAAGGTGGCGCATGGTGCGCCCGACCTCTTGCTCACGCAGACTGTTGGCGTATTGCCGCAGATCGCGAATCGTATCCACGACGCTAAGTGAGCGCAGCCAATCTTCAAAACGTTGCGCTTCCTCGGCAATAATGCTCTGGACATGTTCCACTTCTTGCAGACGCAGGCGAATTCCCTCGCTGACCTCGGCTTGCAGATCATCAATATTATAGAGGTGCACGCCAGCCAGTTCACTTACCTCAGGTTCAACATCGCGTGGTAAGGCAATATCGATAAGGAGCAGAGAACGACCCAGACGCTCCTTCATCACCTGCTCCATCGAGGCACGGGTGATTAAAGCGCGAGGAGCGGTCGTCGAACTGATGACCACATCGGCTTCAACCAATGCTTGCGAGAGTTCGTGAAAGCTGCGATGGGTTGCACCCATCCGTTCAGCCATCTCAATCGCATTGGAATGGGTTCGATTGATGATTACAAGTCGCTGAGCGCCGTTATCGCACAGGTTGCGAGCGGCAAGCTCACTCATCTGACCCGAGCCAACCAGCAAGATACTGGCGGTATTCAGGCTGGGAAAAAGCTGCTTGGCAAGTTGGACCGCGACATGGCTGACTGAAACAGCCCGGCGACTGATACTTGTCTCGCTACGGGCTCGTTTGCCCGCGACGAGGGCGCTACGGAAGAGGGCCGAGGTAATCGGTCCGGCATATCCTCCACCCTGCGCGATTTCGATTGCCTCAGCCACCTGACCTTGAATCTGCGGCTCTCCGGGAACCAGTGAATATAGTCCACAGGCAACCCCAAAAAGATGGGTGACGGCCTGTTCGTCGATAAATTCATAGCAGTGCGCGTATAGCTCGTTTATATCTACCTGGCGGGTTTCGCTTAATACTTGATAAAGGTGCGCCAGGCCTTCCTGAATGTTTTGGCAAACGGCATAAAATTCAATACGGTTACATGTCGAAACCAGAACACATTCCTGTACAACGCGCCTGGCAGCATTAAGAACCTGGGGAACTTGACGCAGTGTACAGGCAAGCTGTTCG
>DASSXK010000025.1:0-3225 GCA_035703945.1 Ktedonobacteraceae bacterium
CTGGTTGCCACAATGGAGATTGGTGCGAAAATTGGGGCCAGCAGCGCTACAGCATCACTTTCTCAACTTGATGGTGGGGGCTCCAACGCAGGTTTTGCCAGTACTGGTCGCTGCCCTGCTTTCAGCGAAAATGAACGCCTGGTTTTACGTTTCCTGGATGATTGCCAATTTTGTGTCTTTTGCGCCACTTGCTCTGACGACCGTCCTCCACGCGATGAACTCCGCACAGCAATCTTCTTTGCGACATAGAGCTCGTGTAACGCTAGGTGTTGCGTTCGGGACAAGTCTGGTAGCGGTTTGTTTGTTGGAATTGGCGTCGAAGCATTTGTTAGGGTTGCTTGGTAGTTCCTATGCTGAGCATGCGACCTGGTGCCTGCGCGTCCTGGTGCTTACAACGTTTCCATCAATCATCAAAAGCCACTACCTCTCATTCTGTCGTATTCAAGATCGGCTAGGCAATGCTATGCGTGCTATGTTGGCCGGTGGAGTACTCGAATTAGTGGGAGCAGCACTCGGTGCACGCCTGGGTGGGTTATTAGGATTGGGCCTGGGCTTGGTCCTCGCAGCAACCGTTGAAGCACTTTTTATGTCTCGCACGGTTTATAAGACCGTCCGACCTGCTGATGGCGCTTTGGAAAAAGCCGATCCTCCAGATTATACAGTAGGAGCAGGAGTGGCGGCACACTCTAAAAGTATAGAGTCGGAGCCACCGAGATCCATATTGCGGAATGGAATCAATGGGTACCGTGCTAAATCTCTGCTGAGACCTACTCGTCTGGAACGATACCCGCTCTATCAGGAGGATATGTATACAGCAAATACAGAACAAAGCATGGCTTCTAGAATAGAATAGGATAGGATCTGACTCATGGGAAGTTTTAGGGACGTGCAACCATCAGACACACTGGAAATTCCCCTATTGAATACTGTAGCAGTGCGTAATATACGACCCAATCTGCAAGTACCAAAAGGACCGACCCCTTTCAGGCTGCCCATACCTCTGGATGCTGTATATGTTCTGCTTCCTCTATTTGCATTCTTCTTATGGGCTATTTCGCTCCAACATGTGCCAGTACAGAATCTGAATGGTCTTGGCCTTATTTCAGGACTCTCGCCCGGAATCATCACTGCGCTCGTCATTCTGACGATTAGTTTTGGACTGGCTTTGCAGCAACCACAAATGAAGGTATCTATTCTGGCCCTGCATCTGATTTTTGTCATCATTATACTTTATGGAACGCAGAACCTTATCGAGGAAGCGCCGCGCATTGCTACCGTGTATCGGCATGCAGGATATACCGAGTATATTATGCGGACAGGCACGGTTGACCCCAAACTTGATCTCTACTTTAACTGGCCAGGCTTCTTCGTGTTAAGCGCTTTCGTCACTCAAGTTGCCGGATATCAAAGTGTACTGAGCTACGCTGGATGGGTGCCAGTTTTCAATAACTTGATCTACTTTGGGCCGATGTACATGATTTTTAACTCGTCTACAACCAATAAACGCCTGGTCTGGCTCGGTCTCTGGTTCTTTTATCTCAACAACTGGATCGGGCAAGATTCTTATTCTCCACAAGGTCTGAACTTCTTTTTGTACCTGGTCATCATTGCTATGCTCCTGAAATGGTTCAAAATACCTCCAAAGGCAGAACCGCACGTACAGAGGCAACGCCGACAATCCCGCGTGCGTTTCCCACGGTTAGTCTCCAGGTTCTTCGATTGGTTAGGAGCACCGGACCCTTTTTACATAGCGCTTCAACCCTGGCAACGTCGGGCATTGCTTGCCAGTCTTCTGCTCGTCTATGGGCTGGTTGTATTCAGTCATCCACTCACTCCTTTCTTTGCGTTGCTAAGTGTGACTGCCCTGGTGGTTCTTCGGCGCTGTCGCCCGTTCTGGCTCCCTATTGTAATGGCTATCATGACCGCGGCCTGGATCCTCTTTATGACGCAGGCGTTTTTAGTTGGGCACTTGAATATGGTAACAGGTACCTTAGGAGACTTCGGTGCTAATGTGTCATCGAATGTCACGAGCCGTGCGGCGCAAGGAAACCCGCAGCATCAATTTATCGCTTTATTGCGGATTATTATGAGCGCGTTCATATGGAGCCTTGCCTTCCTGGGGGGGGTTCGGCGCCTACGTAAGGGATATAAAGGTACCACGTATGTCTTACTTGCCGTGGCCCCATTCGCTTTGATAATGGCGCAGAATTATGGCGGTGAGATGTTTCTACGTATCTTTCTATTTGCGCTGCCGCTCATGGCCTTCTTTGCCGCAGCCCTGTTTTACAGCAAACATACGTTAGTGATTCGCAAAACTTCCCCATGGATGACAGTCGCGATCATAGCGATGAACCTGGTATTGCTCGGCGGCTTTTTCTTTACCCGTTATGGAAATGAAGACGTGGATTACATAACCTATGCTGAATTTGATGGTGTACAGCATCTGTATAGCATTGCCCCGCCACACTCGCTCCTCATTGAAGCCTGGGACGCCAGTCCCTGGCAATATAAAGATTATGAGAAATATCTCTCTAGATCTCTGTATGATGATATCCCGGATGCGGTCATCCACACAAATGTCGGTGAAGTTGTTCGATATATCGAGAGTCAAGGGAATCCCCACACATATCTAATTTTTACGCGGGGCCAAAAAGCATATGGGATCGTATACAATGGGCTGCCAGATGATACCCTGGATCGGTTAGAGAATGCGCTGCTCGCATCTGGAGATTTTAAGCTAATTTATAGGAATCCCGATGCTCAAATACTGCTTTTTCTCGGAAGTAAAACAGGAGGTCGATCATGAAGCGATGGACACTACTGTGGCCCGCGGTGATTATTCTCTCGGCCCTTGCTGCTGGTCTTGTAAACTTTGTGATTCCAGGCGCAGCGGGGCAGCCAATCATCGTGATGTGGTTCCTCTTTGTCTGTCCTGGCATGGTGCTGGTGCGCTTCTTGCGACTTAGCGAGCCGGTATCAGAATGGACGCTTGCTATTGCGCTAAGTCTAGCCATCGATGCTATTGTGGCAGGTATACAAATGTATGCTGGGCTGTGGTCTCCACCAGCAACGCTGGCGATACTGATAGGCTTTTGCCTCGTCGGTGCGATTGCGCAAATCGCTCAGTTGGAAATTCAAAAAGTAAAAAGGAGAACTCATGGTTCTTCGCAATATCGGGTTAGTTAGGACTCGCGGTTCGCTCATTTTTTCAGGCAAAAAATGAAT
>DASSXK010000485.1:0-2018 GCA_035703945.1 Ktedonobacteraceae bacterium
TGTCTTAACCATCCAAGGGAATATACGACAGAGAGTTACTTCAGATTGGGATACAGGCTGTATCTGTTAAAAATCCCTACTGCTTCATCTGTTTATCAAGATTTTCCAGAACGAACGGCCATGCTTGCTCATGTTGATCTCTCGATTCCTGGTCCAGGAAGCCCGCGTGCGTAAGTCGAAGTTGTGTTCCGCTTCCCTGGGGAATGAGTTCAACCGTCACGACCGTTTCCGCTCCTTTCGTTCCTCCCTGCCCGGTAAGCCATGTCAGTTCAATCAACCTGTCTGGCTCAAGTTTCAGGAAACGTCCGTAATGCGGATAACGATTCCCCTCGTGCTGAACCTCCCAAAAGAAGGCGCTATTCACTTCACCCTTCATCAAGACCGTCCCAGGAGTGGCGAACCAGCGATCAATCTCCTGTGTCCAGGCGCGAAACAACAGCGAGGGGTCGGCTTGCATCGTTCGCTCCACCGTAAATTGCAGCGGACGATTTGAAAGATCAGGTTGACAGATAGTTTCAGGGCTGCTCATAAATTTCCCTTTCCAGAGGAATATTCCTCATTTGGAATAGAACAATTGTATCAAAATTATACAGCATCCAGGAAGAAACGAAAACAGAAAAAGAGCCAGATAGAGGACCCTCTCGACCCAGCAAAGCTTGCAGTTGTTCACGTTCTATGGTACATTAAAATCAGGAGTAAAACCCTACCCGTATGGGTAGGGAAAGGAAAGGGATAGGCAGATGCAGGCAGAAAAACAAGAAGTTCTCAAGCGCATGAATTATATCGAAGGGCATCTTGGGGGCATACGCAAGATGATCGAAGAGGACAAGTACTGCGTCGATATTTTACGACAGACCTATGCTGTCCGCAAGGCGATTGAAAAGTTGGAAGGACTTCTGGTGGAGAGCCATCTGCATACCTGCGTTCCAGAGGGCATTGCCGAAGGACGGGGCGATGAGGTCATTAATGAACTGGTTCAGCTCTATAACCTGGCTGGCAATCGCTAAACACACTAAAGAAAGTAAAATTCAATGACAAATCTTCAAGATATTACTCTCTCTGTTCCCGATGTGAGTTGTGAGCATTGCGTAAAAACGATCAATGGCACCCTCGGCACGCTTCCAGGCGTGGAGACTGTTTCGACTGATATCCCAACCAAAAGCGTCCACCTGATCTATAATCCCGAGCAGCTTTCGATGAAACAGATCGAAGCTGCGCTTGATGATGCAGGTTACACAGTTGCCTGAGCGCCTTCATCCTGGCTCCGGCAGGGATGGACATCACAAAGCATGTACTCATCCCTGCCAAACCTGACCCTCACTACATGAATGAAACAAAAAACGTTCAGAAAAAGCGAAAATCGCACACGACCTCTAGCTGCATATTGCGGCTAACGTGCTTGTATTTTAGACAGGAGAACACGCACATTGTCTGAGAAATCCCGACCCACAGGCTCTACAGCTCCAGGAGATCGCCCTGACCTGAAAGCTGATTGCGAGAAATGTTTTGGATTGTGCTGCGTCGTACCTGCTTTTGCAATCTCAGCGGACTTCGCGATCAACAAAAAAGCCGGACAGGCCTGCCCCAGGCTGCAATCTGACTACCGTTGCAGCATCCATCCAAAACTCAGGCAGCAGGGCTTTCGAGGTTGCACTGTTTATGACTGCTTCGGAGCAGGGCAAAAGGTCTCCCAGGTCCTTTTCAAAGGACAGAGTTGGCGACAGAATCCCCACACAGCAAAGCAAATGTTCGAGGTCTTCCCAATCGTGCGAGACCTGCATGAGCTGCTCTGGTATCTGAGCGAAGCACTGACGCTGCAAGCCGCGCACCCTCTCCAACCAGATCTCAGCCTCGCCCTACAGAAGACAGAAGATCTCACCAATCACGGTCCTGCCACCCTGCTGGAACTGGACATGGCATCACACCATCAGGAGGTCAACGACCTGTTGCTGCGCGTAAGTGAGCTTGTGCGTGCTGACGTCCGATCCGAAAAGAAGAACTATCGAGGGGCCGATCTG
>DASSXK010000496.1:0-9144 GCA_035703945.1 Ktedonobacteraceae bacterium
CTCCAGAGAGCGAGCGGCGCTGATCTTGACTGTCAAGCGAGCTTTCATACGTTCAACAAAGGCCAGGGCTTTCTCGGGCGAGCTTCCCTGGATCACAATCTGCTTGATTGGTCGTACCAGGGGGATCAGCAATGCATGATACTCGGCCTGTGTGCCTGTGCCGAAGATACCCAGCGTTGTTGCATCTTCGCGGGCCAGATGGCGCGTAGCAACGGCTGAGGCGGCGGCGGTCCGTATACCCGTCATAAAGTTGGCATCCATGATCGCGAGTGAAGCGCCGGTTTCATAATCAAACAGCACATAAAGCGCCTCGATCGTTGAGAGGCCACGGGCCGGATTGTTGGGATAGACTCCGGCGAACTTTGTGCCAAGCACGTGCGTCTCGCCCATCGCACAAGGCATGACCAGGAGGGTGCCAGGCATGTCCTGTCCATGCAAGGAGGTTCTGATCGGAACCTGCGCCTTACCAGCGGAATATTCCGCGCACCCCTGTTCAACGGCCTGAATGACAGATTGAGCATCAAGCACCTTCTCAAGCTCGTTCCTGGTGAGTAGCAGTGTCATAGTATTCCTCTTTCAGCATTCAATCTAACGCAACAAAAATCCCTGCCCCAGCGTATCGCGTGGATCGATCAGAAATTCGTGACGACCGGTGACAAAGGCCTGTCCACGTACCTCAGGAACAATTGCGCTGTATCGTCCAACCTGCGTTTCTTCAACGACTTGCCCCTGGAAGACACTCCGCTCACCAAGCAGGCTTTCGATCGTAATCAGTTCATGGTCCTGTAACTCTCCTTTAGCGTGGTGCAGAGCCAGGCGGGCCGAAACTCCTGTGCCAGTCGGAGATCGATCGACTTCTGCATTAGCAAAGACACAGATGTTGCGACTGTGATGCTCGGGATTTTCGGGTGCATCGGTCAGAATTGTGCCATAGAGAAAACCAAGCTCAGACTCAAATGGATGCTCAATTGTCTGCGAGGCATTGACTGCTTCCTTGATAGCCGTGCCGAGGGCCACCAGTTGCTCCGTCTGCTCAGGGAGAACACATAGACCAAGGCGTTCAGCAGGCAGGATGGCATAGAAGGCTCCTCCGTAGGCAATATCGAGCAGGACCCGACCGATGCCAGCAAGCTCTATCTCTACATCGCGTTTATAGAGGAAGGAAGGAACATTGATAAACGACACCTGTTCAACCTGTCCATCAATATTCAAATGGGCGGTGGCGCGAACCAGTCCAGCAGGGGTATCGAGGGTGACAGGCATTCGCTGTTGGGTTGCCTCAATCGTACCCGTCTCGATCAAGGCTGTGACCAGGGCGATGATGCCATGACCGCACATTGTGCTATAACCTTCGTTATGTAAAAAGAGCACACCGGCATCGGCTTCGCGTGTCACCGGAGACGTTACCAGGCAGCCATACATCTCGTGGTGGCCGCGTGGCTCCCACATCAGGGCCTTGCGCAAGTGATCAAAATGCTCTCGGCAGTAGCGGCGTCGTTCCAATATCGTCGCCCCTGGCAGATCGGGAAAGCCATCCGTGACAATACGCAACGGCTCGCCTGCCGCGTGCAGATCCAGCGTCTTCAGCGTGATTGTGCCCTGCCAGGGAGTATACGGTCGCAAGTTCAGATTCATCTATTACCTTCCCTTTGTTAGATTAGCCTCATCATCAACCGCTTGCTTGCGTATGAAATCTCGCATATGGGTAAAATAGAGCAAGAAAAGCTGCATACAAGCTACTTCAGAAAAACGACTGATCAAATTGAACTGTACTGCTGGCTACTGAAGCTTGTCAAGACGTGCTCCTTCGCAGCACGTTCATGCTGGGAGGTCAGCGCCTGCGAGGCCACGCAAGGCCCCACAAAGGAAGATATGATCGAGGTGGTTGAGGAAGGTTAAACTTTACTTTTTCAAAGAAAAACATGCCTCCTGACTTTCAGACGCTTCCGATGTATACATGTTTTGCGTTGAAGGTCAGGAGGCACATATCGTGGTATTAAGCGGCTCGATTAAGCTTTAGCCTGGACGGGTGGCACGAAGTCAATATAGGCATCCTCGTCAATGTAGGCCGAGAAGAGCTTCGTTTCATGGGTAGCTTCCATAACCACATATACGACGCCTCCGTCAGTGGCATTCACGATGCCCTCTGCGCCTGTACGTTTGACCTTGACGCGATCACCCTCTTGAAAGAAGGTCCCATCTGCATTTGTTTCCATGCTTATAATTTCTTTCTTTATCCTGGTATTGGTTGGAATTTTTCTCGATAGGGAAATATGGCACCAATTGTTGGAGTCTAAACAGATCTATCCAGCAGTGTCTGACGAGTTTAGCTGATTTACGAGCGGGCTTCAATAGCTTGCTGAACCCAATGGCCGTAGTGTTCATCAAGCTTGCGTTGTTCATCATTGACGCTATTTACATAGGCATAGGCATCATGACGAACCGAGAAAGAGCGAACCAGATGGTCATCTGGTCCCGGCTCTCCCTCTTCTGAGAGGCGCTCCCTGATCAGAAAAATCTGATCAGTCAGGGGTTGAACATAGTAACGATCCGACATCAGGCAACAACCTTCGACTTTCGTACCTTCTTCGGTGCCTGCTCAGCAACGACCTTTGTTTCCTCAACCTTGGTGGGAGCCTCTTCAACAACCGATTCCACAGGAACAATGACTGGCTCGGCAGCATGTTTTTTTATCTCGCGTTGGTCATGGAAGGCTTTACTCGCAAGATAGACTTCATCAAATTTGGTATTGCCAATGATGGCACCTTTCAGGTTGGCATCCTGTAGGTCAGCGCCACGGAAATCGGCATTGGTGAGGTCAGCTCCCCGCAGGTTCGCTCGCGCCAGGACCGTCCCACGGGCGTCAGCCCCACGCAAGTGAGATCCCTGAAGGTTGCAATCACTCAGGTCCGCTTTCCTGATATTAATCTGGCGAAGATCGGCTTCCAATAAATTTACGCCCTGCAAAGAGGCATCTTGCAGATTTGCCTGGGTCAGATCAACGCCACGGAGATCCAGTTCACGCAGATCCATCCCGTGAAGGTCGGCACCGCTTAAATCGGGCTCTACGGCTTTGACATCAGGAAAATCCAGACGCCACTTGTTCCAGGTGCCTTTTCCAGATAAAAGAATTTCCAAAGGGGTTACTTGTAACATATGCTTCACGCTTTCTATTATTCCCAATGAGTTCAAGCTTGTTCGGCCAGAACCCATGCAACCTTCGCACGCACAAAATTCCCACAAAATGATATTCTCACGCTCTCTTCTGCCACTTTATTTTTACCGCCTATGCTCCAAATGCTTGTCCAAAAACATCGAAGCCGCAGAACGATGGCAGAATGCTGGTGCCAATGAGGAGAATAACAAACGAAATGTATATGTGTTACAGCACCCCGATACCGGAGATGGAAGCTGAGAGCTGTTTTACGTGGGGACTAACGAGAGAAGAATTTCAATGATGCTCTTATAGTATACACTATTTTTAAAGGCGATGCAATATTTGTTGAAAATATGGGTACGAGGGTACGCTTGAAGGCGATTAAAAGTGGGGCCAGGGAAGCTGTGCCTCACTTTTAATCGCCTTATCCTTTTGTCAGAAGCTGCTATAGCGCCGAGGTCACACTTTCAGCGGGCTGCTGCAACTCGAAGGCTTCGGCCAGAAGCTCGTAGGTCTTGATGCGATTTTCAAAACCATAGACCAGGGACGTGATCATCAGTTCGTCCGCACCGGTCGCTTTCTGAAGCTCCAGCAGCCTATCGCGCACAACTGTTGGGGTGCCGATGGTCAGGCGCGAGCGATAGTCGCGAATCACTTCCCGCTCCATCGCCGTATAGGGATAATCTCGGGCGGTTTCGGGGTCCTGCAACGCCTCAGGGCGGCCACTGCGTAGTTTCAACCAGGTCAGACCAACGCCGGTTGCCAGCTCATCGGCCCGTTCCTCGGTCTCGGCGCAGACAAGCGAGGTAGTGAGGATAACCTTTGGCTCTTGCAATCGCTCCGAAGGCTTGAAGTTAGCACGGTAGAGCTCAATCGCGGGCAGCGCGAAGCCAGGATTGATATGATGGGCGAAAGAAAATCCGACCCCCAGTTCGGCGGCCGCCTGAGCGCTATAATCGCTTGATCCCAGCAGCCAGATCGGGGGCAGCGCCACATCATCAGGCGTGGCCTTGACCGAGCGGAAAGGATGCCCGGCCGGAAATCCCCCTCGCTCGCCGGAGTAGGCAAACAATTCGGCCAGTTGCTCTGGAAAATCATCTGCGCCATGAGCGCCGCGTGAGCCACGCAGAGCCAGGGCGGTTCTTCCATCGGTTCCAGGGGCACGCCCAATTCCCAGGTCGATACGGTCCGGATGCAAGGCATTTAGCAGGCGGAAGGTTTCAGCGACCTTTAAGGCGGCATGGTTCGGCAGCATTATGCCACCGGAGCCAACGCGAATATGTTTGGTGGCCTCCGCGACATAGCCGATCATCACTTCAGGAGTAGAGCTTGCCAGCATGGTTGTGTTGTGATGCTCGGCCAGCCAGTAGCGCGTGAATCCCAAACGGTCGGCCACCTGGGCCGCCGCAATCGTATTTCTTAAGGCTTGTCCGCTGCTCACCCCGGCATCAATCGGCGACAAATCAAGGACGGAAAGTGGAAATTTCATGATTCATATACCTTTTATCAGAAAAACAGGCTCAGTCGAGAGCTATTTGCTTCTTTCTTTTTGAGAACAATTCAGCTGCCCTAATTATTCGCGGAGATCGCACAGAAGTGGAGCAGGATTGAGGCGTGAGACAGGAAATTCTCAATGGTGGGAAGAGGGGCCGCCGTATCAAACCAACGTCACGGACCTCAGGCCGCCCGGGCCACAATCGCGCTGATGTTATCCTCGCCTCCGTTTGTCAGGGCCGCTTGAACAAGCTTTCGGGCTATTATAGATGGATCAAGCGAGGAAGCTGATAGCAGCGAGGCAAGTTGGGGATCGTGCACCATTTCCCAGAGCCCGTCGCTACATAGCAGGAGGATATCATTGGCCGCAAGCGACAGGGTATAACCATCGACCTCGACCAGAGCCTGCTCACCCAGGCAGCGATAAATCTGATTGCGAGCGGGGTGAGTATAGACAGCGGATCGCTCGATAATCCCCGCTTCGACCAGTAAAGCAACCATCGAATGGTCCCGCGTGATCTGCTGAAGCCCTACTGGTGGCCGATACAGATAACAACGACTATCGCCAACCTGAACGACATAGGCAATCCCTGCCATAACCAGCGTGGCCGTCAAGGTCGTGCCCATTGTATCTCCACGCGAGAGGTTATGTTGAAAAACAACATCGTTGGCATGTTGTACGCCCGCGATCAGCAAAGGTAACATCGCTCTGGGCAACATTTCATGCGTATTGAGCGCGTAGCCGATGTAGGCAGCCAGCGATTGGGTCGCGAGCCGACTGGCTTCCTGGCCGTGGGCGAGACCACCCATGCCATCGGCGATACTCATCAAGGTAAACGGTTGGGGCAAAGCTGTCGATGGCATAATCCCGCGTGTAACCAGGAGCGAATCTTCATTCGGCTTGTACTTGCGCTTGATACCCACATCGAGCCTGGCACCCACTTCGAGTGCCAGCTCCGCTTGTTCCGAATTGGCCGGGGCCATGAAGTCATACGCTTGCAGCCCGGTTCTGCTGTCCTGCTGGATTGCCATAGTTTTGATCGCTTTCAATATCTCAAGGGCGCAGTTTGCTTATCCCTGGTGTGTCATCTGTTGCACGACGGTAGCGACACGACTGGAGGGGATAGCAAAGCCAATCCCATTGGCAGGTGTGTTAGATTCGGTGTTCACGGCTCCCAAGGTTGGGATACCAATCAGTTGACCCTGAAGATTGATCAGCGCCCCACCGCTATTGCCAGGATTAATCGGCGCGTCGGTCTGGATGGCGTTTGAAATTGTCGCCCCGGATGACTCCGTGACACTGCGGTTCAAGGCGCTCACAATACCGTTGGTTGCTGTCTGGGTAATTCCCAGTGGATTACCAATTGCCAGAACATCCTGTCCCACAACAAGCTTTGATGAGTCTCCAAGCGGCACAACAGTCATATGCGCAAACGGGGTAATATGCACAATGGCGAGATCATCGGCCGTGTCATTCCCAACAAGCTGGGCACTGAGAGAGGCTCCGCTACTTATGACCACCTGAATGGTCTGGGCGCCGCTGACAACGTGACTGTTGGTAACGATGTCACCTTTGGTATCGATAATCACGCCCGAACCTATCTGCTGCCCCTGGGCGGTGGTTACATTCAACTGAACGACACCGGGCTCAACAGCCGCGATAGCCGCCTCTTTTTGGGATACAGGCAACGTTGCACTTGAGGAAGAACTGCTTGACGATGAGTTCGTGCCAGTCGTTGTTTTTGTTGCCTGGGATTTTACTGTAAATTGCCAACCGGCGGCAAATAGCCCAACCCCTAACACGATTGCCAGCACGACCCCAAGCAGCACCAATGGACCCTTTGAGCGGGGACGCCTGGGCGGGGGAGGCGTAAAAGGCGGCTGTGTCGGAAAGTTAGGAGGCTGCGATCCACTCTCCGCAGGAATCGTTGGGGTGTTCGCAGGGCGGTTCAGGATTCCAACTGATGGTAAGATGAGCGGCGAGTAGTCTGGTTGTTGCCGATAATACGTGGGATAGAACCCGGTGGTATCTTCTTGCATTATCTTGTCCCTACCTCAATCTGAATTATTTTTGTAAGTAATCATTGCGTTACTGTATGCGTGCTAATTGTTTTCTCTATTGATAGAGTAGCCCAGGGTCATCAAAAAATTTATCAAATTTTGTAAAGGCTTTGTAAGGAACTATGACTTCTTTGTCGTTACACGCGAGTCTTTGTTTGTTCTCATTGACTTGAGCTGGTTTTTTCTAGCTTCCAGGGATAGAGTAGACCAGGGGTATCAAAAAAATTGGGGGAATCTGTAAAATGTTTGTAAGGGCTACCTGAGGAAGGCTGAACGGACGAGACAAAAACCAACGAGGAACTGCGGCACTGCGTGAATGCCTCTTATGTTCCCTGTATCAAGGTTGCGGTGGCTTACATAAACAATGGCTATTGAGCTGAAAGTTTTCCTTTATAGGCTCGCCATTGCTTCTCATTGAGGCCAAGCTCATGCTTGAGAGCTGCCAGATCTGAGGGACTAAGAAGCTCTTCAGCCAGGTAGCAGCAACGACCCAGGTGTTCTTCTTTGACGGCGCGCGTCATCGAGAGCGACAACCACCAACGTTTCTGCAACTGTTGCAGGGTACGCAGATCATCTAAAAAAAGCGCCTGCAAACTGGTAAATGTATTCATGGATCTTCCCTGATCTTCCTCGACAGCGAGGATAATTAGAAGGGTTCACGCCCTCAGGATTATGTCGTGTACATATCATACCATATGTACAGCCTTGCTGCCGGTTCAAAGCCGCTTCGCAGGTAATTACCTCTACTGGCTTCTTCCTAAAGAAAGTATCGTTCAGAGCTAATTTCTGACCAAAAATCGGACAAAATGCACAAAGGTTTTCTTAAGGCCACGATCGTTCAGGTTTTTTATATAGTAAGTCTAGCCACGGAAGTACTCAAAATTCGCTCAGGATTTTCTTAAATTACCTGAAGAAGGTCTGAAGATTTTGCTAAAAAAATCTCAAAATTTGTGCATATTACCTAAATATTTTCTCAAATTTTCCTACGCATTTACCATGATAAGATTTTTAACAAGTATGTATACTTAAAGCATTGAGCGATGCAAAGACGTTTCCTCAATCCCCAGGCTCCGAAATTATTCATCGGCCTGAAGCACAGCACACCCACCAATCAAGATTGGAATGTGTCATGTTTTCAATCAACCTACCAGTAAAACTGGTGGAATGTCATGAGGGCAGTAGCTAGAACGGTATACACTGTTCTCTTCTGCTTGCAGACACAATGCACAAGGGCTGTCAGGAACTGGGAAAACAGGTAGACCGAGCTACCACCACATACGAAGGCGCACCGCAGCGACAAGACCAATGAGAGCCGCCAGTATCTTACGTTCCAATCACTATCTGAAAGGACTTACTGCCTTTATGACGACTCTTTTTAGTGCCCTCTGGACACGTCTATGCACTAATATGCGTAATCCCGTCATCCGCAAAAATGTGGCCTTCTACATGGGCGGGAAATTACTTGGTTTATCATTCGTTCTGGTTGCAATGTGGGTTTTTATTCCAAGTGCGATTCACGCCGCCACCGGTGCTCCGATTGCCACCCCCACCATGAACGCCGTCAACACTGTCTGGACGCTGGTTGCAGCCTTCCTCGTATTTTGTATGCAGGTCGGATTCGTGATGCTTGAAGCTGGTTTTGCCCGCTCACGTGAATCTGTCAACATTCTGGTTGAAGGTATTGCCGATACCTGTATCTGCGGTATCCTGTTCTGGGCCTGGGGCTTTGCCTTCATGTTCGAGCCGGGCACTCCCCTGATCGGGACGCATGGCTTCCTGCTAATGGGCCTTGCTCCGACCTATATGGCAACCGGGATTCCCTTGCTGGCTTTCTGGGTCTTCCAGTTCGCCTTTGCCGATACTGCCTCAACAATCACGTCAGGCGCGATGATCGGACGCTGCGGTTTCTGGGGAGATATTCTTTATAGCATTGGTGTAACTGGCTTCATCTATCCAATCATTGGACACTGGACCTGGGGCCCGGACGGCTGGTTGGCCGCCCTGAGCTTCCACGATTTCGCCGGTTCAACGGTTGTTCATAGCATTGGTGGCGCGATCTCACTGGCTGGCGCGATTGCCCTTGGACCTCGCCTGGGTCGTATCTTCAAACGCGACGGTGGCGGTCCTCCTCCTCCACACGATCTGATCATTGGCGCGGTCGGTGGTTTGATCCTCTGGTTTGGCTGGTATGGCTTTAATCCTGGCAGCACGCTGTCGGCCCTCGACCTGAGCGGCATCGGACGTGTCGCTTTTAATACCACACTCGCGGCCTGTTCCGCTGGTTTGACCGCCCTGTTTTACTCCTATGCTCGCACCAAAAAATGGGATCTAGGATTGACTGTGAATGGTTTCCTGGGCGGACTTGTAGCGATCACCTGTCCCTGTTACTGGGTTGATCCGGTTGGAGCCTTCTTTATCGGAATTGTAGCAGC
>DASSXK010000483.1:0-3873 GCA_035703945.1 Ktedonobacteraceae bacterium
AGAGCACCTGTCTGAATCGAACCGGGTCAATCCTGACATCTACAAGCGTCGGATCAAGCTCGGAGAGCAGAAGGACTTCTTTGTCGGCAGCCATTTGATGCACAGTATGCAGGACAAGATCCAACACCTCTTCCACATGGACCACCTCCGGGTGAAAGACTATCTTTCCGGCTTCTACCTTCGACAGGTCTAACACCTCATTGATGAGATCCAGCAGATGCCGGCCACTGGCAAGAACATCCCCCAGATAGTCTTTCTGCTCTTCAGAGACTGTCCCGACCACCTCGTCGTAGAGCAATTCGGAAAACCCGATGATGGCATTGAGAGGCGTGCGTAATTCATGGGACATACCGGCAAGGAAACGGCTCTTGGACACATTTGCCTCTCTGGCCAGAGTATACTGTAACTGGAGTTCCTCTTGTTGCTGCTGGAGGGCGTGGGCCATCAGGTTAAAGCTCTGAGCTACGTCATTCAACTCCTCGTAATCCAGCGGGGGCACACGGGCAGCACGCTCTCCGGCTGTCAATTGATGGGTGGCCTCTTTAAATGTTTCTAGTTGAGTGTAGAAAGGCATGGCAAAACGCTGGAATGTCCGTTGTAAGAGGATAATCACCATGATTGACAAGCCTATCGCAAGCGCAAAAGCAGCGATGTCTGCCGTCGTAATTTTCTGCTGAATCTCCGATAGATTCTGGCTAGCCGTTTGAACGAGGCGAATTTGTGCTGCACGAAAATTCAAGAATAAGTTTTTGCCGAGGATTGTTGCCTGGTCGGAACGGGCTGCGGTGAAATGGCCCAACTGCATATTATTGATTTCCACGAGTGCATAGCTCCTATACCACTCGTTGTACTGCTGGTCGAGCTGAGTCAGGGTAGCCGAAGCTTCCACAAGGCCGTTACCGATAATCATATGTTTCAAGCGTTGCATATACATCAGGTAGGAGAGCCGGCCGCTCGTAAAAAGACCAAGGGATGTTGGGGCATCTGTAATGATATAGGTACGGATAGCGGTGGATTGGTCAAGTACTGAGTTCAAGATGTAGCCCTCAATGGCATTAATATCCGCTTTCTTCTGGTTAAAGGAGTACTGGTTGGCAACAATTACAGTGCTGGTTATCGAAAACAGAAAGAGTACGAAGACGAGCATGCTTACGGCAGTAAGCAGGCTGTTTTTAAGTTGCTTGATCAGACTCCTGGGATGTGTGCGAGTAAAAAGACGTTTCATCAGTTTCATCTTCATTCCTCTTGTGGCACAGCAGTCTTGTGCAGAGAAGGTAAATCACAGTCCTATCAGTCTCTTTCTTGTAGTATAGCAAGGCGACCTAATATATAACCTCGAAACATTTTCGGGGAGAACAAGATGTGACACAAACCCGTATGGCAAGCCATTCACTTCGCTGACTGCATACGCTTGGAAGCCAGCAGGAACATTGCCAGAAATGATCCAAGCTGAAGCTTTCCAATCATTTAGCCTATATCTTTACATCGTTTCTAGAGAGAGCTAAAATAAATCTTTATAGAGTATACTCAGCCTTTCAACGTAAAAGACGCACCAAATGGCGAATAGCCAGAAAATGCGACACATTGTATAAAGTGCCTCCCTCATGTTATACTTTAATTGCTATATATTAATTTCCGCTCAACATAGATGGTTCTCGATGTATCTGAGGAAGAACAGGGGACATCACAAGGCAAGCTTGCCTGAAAAATCCGCTCTGGATCGAAGCCCGAGGCTATAACTAAATTGCCCTTTCTTTTTTGGTTACAGCCTCATCTATGGTTTTGCGATGAAAAGACCATTCGCAACGGCGCTCGCATGCACGTCCATCATAGGGGGATAGAACTCTGGTGCCAGTCCGCAACTCCGGCGAGCGCCCGACACGACAGAGGAGTTCGATGGACAAACGTAAAAGCCGCATCGCTGCGGCCTATTTTCAGCAAGGAGATGAGGAAATGAGCCTGCGCACATTCCTTTCTCAATCACAGGGACAGACAGACAAGCCAGCGGTAAAACACGTCCGTGATATGAGAAACCGGTTACTGAATCGTTCACTCCCAGCCGTAAGTGCTCTCGTGGCTTTCATCCTACTGTTAGCCACAGGTGGCATCAGCACTGCCCAGGCAGCTACCAGCAATGTTGCAAAGACCCAGGCGTCCATGACCAGGCTCGTGGCCCCGCCGCCGGCAGCGCCAGCGGCCCACGGACAGGTCAATTTCGGTCCAAATGTCTACATTTTTACTCCCAGTATGACGCGAAGCGAGATCCAGACAATCGTTGACGCCGTCGCCAAGCAGCAGATCTCCAATCAGTTCGGAACAGAGCGCTACGCACTGCTGTTCGAGCCCGGAACCTACGGGACGAGTAGCGACCCCCTGAATTTCCAGGTCGGCTACTATACCACAGTGGCGGGCCTCGGCCAATCCCCCAGCGACGTCGTGATTAACGGGTCCGTCGATGTACGCAACCAGTGTTTTGGCGCTGGCAACTGCATCGCGCTCGATAATTTCTGGCGCTCACTCTCGAATCTGACCATTCATGTCAACACGCCCCACGCTGGCTGCTATAGCGGCGAATTCTGGGCTGTGTCACAGGCCGCGCCAATGCGACGCGTCCACGTTACCAACGGCAATGTGACCCTGATGGACTATTGTAGCGGTCCATCGTTCGCCAGTGGCGGCTTTATCGCCGATTCACAGTTCAATGGTGGTACCATCATCAACGGCTCACAGCAGCAGTTCCTGGTCAGGAACAGCCAACTTGATGGTTGGACAAACGGCGTCTGGAACCAGGTCTTCTCTGGTGTCGTCAACGCACCTGCCCAATGTTTCCCGTCGAAATCCTCGTGCGGTGGCCCGTACACCACGATCGCGACCAGTCCGGTAACACGCGAAGCACCGTATCTGTACCAGGATTCCACTGGACAGTACAACGTCTTCGTCCCTTCCGTGCAGCACAATACCGTTGGCACAAGCTGGGCCAACGGTGCCACACCCGGCGAATCGATCTCTATCGATCGCTTCTTCATTGCTCAGCCAAGAGATTCGGCCGAGACAATCAATGATGCACTCGATTCAGGCAGGAACCTGATCCTGACCCCGGGTGTCTATCACCTGGATAAGAGCATCAAGGTCAAACGCCCGAATAGCGTGGTGCTAGGTATTGGCTTCCCAACGTTGATCCCTGATAACGGAAATGTCTCGATGAACGTCTCCGGCGCTAAGGGAATCTCGCTCTCAGGCATGATCTTTGACGCGGGTGCCATTAACTCGCCGGCCCTGCTCCAGGTTGGTAATGAGCACGAGCGTAGCGCTCAGGAAGCCGCCGCCGATCCAACAACCCTTCAGGATGTCTTCTTCCGCATTGGCGGCGCGCAGGCTGGCAAAGCCACGAACAGTCTGGTCGTCAATACGGACAATGTCATTCTTGATGACATCTGGGCCTGGCGGGCCGACCACGGCAATGGCGTAGGCTGGACGGCCAACACGGCCGATACCGGCGTCGTCGTCAATGGTGACAATGTGACAGCCTATGGCCTTTTCGTTGAGCACTACCAGAAATACAATGTGATCTGGAACGGAAATAACGGCACCGACATCTTCTTCCAGAACGAGCTACCTTACGATCCACCCTCGCAGGCAGCCTGGATGGAGGCTCCCGGTGTCGATGGCTATGCGGCCTTCAAGATTGACAATCAAGTGACCAGTTTCAGCGGCTATGGGATGGGCAGCTACAGCTTCTTTAATCAGGGAGTGAACATCTACGCCGACCACGCGTTTGAGGTTCCCAGCACCCTGCCAGCGGGAAGTCTGCACGATCTGTTAACGATCTTCCTTTCCACAAGCGGCTTCGGTGGTATCCTGCACGTGGTCAAC
>DASSXK010000504.1:0-4882 GCA_035703945.1 Ktedonobacteraceae bacterium
CACTGGATCATTCAGAGAGGATTTATCAATGAGGAATTCCGAGCAGTCGTCCCTCCCAAATCGCTGGGTGCTCGCCATTGCAGCATTCCTTATGCAGCTTGCACTGGGATCTGTCTATGCCTGGAGCGTCTTTCTCAAACCTGTTATCTCAGCCTATCATGTAACCAAGGCTCAGGGGAACCTTACCTTTAGCATTGCATTGCTGGCGCTGGGCATTACCGCTGGCTTCGGCGGCTACCTGACGAATCGTTTCGGCCCCCGTGTGATTGCCACAATTGGAGGAGTGCTTTACGGACTGGGCGTCATCCTGGCGTCTTTTTCCGCACCTAACATCATCATTCTTTATCTTACCTTCGGTATCATCGGCGGTATCGGTATTGGCCTCGGCTATATTGTAGCTCTCGCCATGCTGATTAAATGGTTCCCGGATCGAAGAGGATTCATCACCGGTCTGGCTGTAGCTGGCTTCGGTGGGGGCGCGATTATCACCTCTTCAACGGCGGCCGCGCTGATTACCTCAATCGGCCTGGGGCATACTTTCCTGTATCTTGGCATCGGCTACCTGGTCGTGATTGTAGTTGTAGCACAATTCTTCCGGACCGCGCCCGATGGGTATGCCCCCGCTGGCTGGACCCCCTCCGTGCGTGATCAGAGTACTCGCGCTGCCCGCGACTATACCTTAGCGGAAGCCCTTCGTTCACCACGATGGTATGTTCTCTGGTTGATCCTGGCTCTGAATGTCACCGCTGGTGCCGCTGTTATCTCTGTCGCGTCGCCTCTGGCCCAAAATTTCACGGGGGCAAGCGTCGCAACAGGTGCTCTGCTGGTCAGCATTATCAGTATCTTTAATGGGGCTGGTCGTCTGTTCTGGGGCTGGCTCTCGGATGTGATTGGACGACCATTCACATTCCTGAGCATTTTTGTGATTCAGGTTATCGTTTTCGCCCTGCTCCCCTCCATAACTAGCTTCGCGGTACTGATCATTCCGGCTGCGATCATCGGCCTCTGCTATGGCGGTGGTTTCGGTACCATGCCAGCCTTCGCCAGCGACTTCTTCGGCGCGAAAAATGCTGGCACGATTTATGGGGTGATGCTGACCGCCTGGAGCGCGGGCGGCATTGTCGGTCCGATCCTGATCGCCAGCTTCGGCACCACTGCCAATCCTGACTATAAGACGCCACTCTACATTATTGCCGGTATCATGCTGGTCAGCATTATCCTGCCAATCATTGCACGCATCCTTGCTCGAAGAAGCACCGCTGCCGTGGTCAATGAAGCCAGGGTTGAGACAGCAGATTAGCTGGCGATATAAAGTAACTCGTTAAAAGCTATGTTCTCATACAGCAGACTTGATAACGAAAAAGAGGGACCGGATCATCATGATCGCGGTCCCTTCCTCAATTCTAGACTTCAATGCAGGTCTTCACAGCGATGGATCGGGCAGCCTTGCAGCGTTTTCCTCTTGAGGCACAGACAAATACCGTTCCGCCCGCCCCAACGCAGTAAAGGCGAAGATCAGAGGCAACAGGATATCCACCAATCCCACCAGGGCATACACCAACGCAATATTTCCAGTCCAGGTAATCAAGATACCGCCCAACAGCGCTCCCAGCGGAATCGATGACCAGCCCAGCACGCCTGCGATACTCATAACACGTCCCAGCAGATGATTGGGCACAATTGCCTGCCGCAAGCTACTCGTATTGATATTAAACAGTATGCCCAGGCCCGAAATAATCCCCCACAGGACCAGTCCAATCCAATACAAACGCATCCAGGCCAGGGTGATTGTACAAGCACCAATGACTAAAAGCGCCCCCAGCGCCACCTGGCTGAAGTTCCAGCGCTTGCGCAAAATTCCTGCCAGCAGCGAAAAAACAACTATTCCAACGCTCGCCGCCGAGTAAAGAAGTCCAATCTGAAAATCCGTCGCCTGGAGTCGCGTCCTGGCAAAAAAGACCAGTTGCGAGATTACAATTGTATCCACAAAATTCATCACCGCCATCATCAATGAGATGTTCCGCAAGACTGGATGCTTCAAGACATAGCGCAAGCCTTCCAACACATCCTGGCCGAGATGTTTTTTGGGTCCATCCACAGCCACCGCACTATTGAAGCTCTTGACAATCAGCGCCAGAAAACCTGCCGACAAGAAAAACGAGAACGAATCAAGAAATAACAACGAGGGCAGAGGTAGAAAAACCACTAACAAGCCCGCGAGCAGCGGACCAATAATACTGGCAGCCGAGTAGCTGGCCTGTATCCGGCCATTGGCTTTAACGAGGTCGTCCTTTCCAACCAGCGTCGGGATCGCCGCAAACTCGCCCGCTTCAAAACAGATCGTCAGGGTCGAATGCAGAAAACTGACAGCATAGATCCACCAGATTGAAAGCGGCCAGAAAAAAGCCTGGACTGGTATTGAAAGAATCACCAGGGCTCGCCCTAGATCAGCCAGAATCATCACGCGCTTACGATCAAACCGATCAACCAGGGCACCCAGAACCAATCCAAACAAAGGATATGGCAGGAAGGTCACAGTCGTGGTCAATCCCAGATTCAGGGCCGAGCCAGTCAACTTATAGACCAGCAAAGGCAAGGCAAATAGCGTGACAGAGCTTCCCAGGTTTGAAATAGTTTGCCCGCTCCAATATTTCCAGAAGTCATATTTACCCTTCTGTGATGAATTTACATCTGATCCAATATTCTCAGACAAAGACGGCTTCCCCCATTCCATGCAATCAAAGATCTTTTTAGAACAAAATCATATCCTATCGCACCATACTACAGAAAAAATCGGTACTTTTCAATCCACAGTGCTCGCTTACCTGATAGCAGAAGAATCATAGAAAGCTATTCAATTCAAAAACCACAAAATATCTTTCTCATCTTAATAGCATTTTAATGTTCAAACTGATTAAAATGAATTTACAGCCTGTTATAATGAATTCCAGCGAAACCGCTTTATTTTAAATGCAAAACGGGATTGCCTAGAATGGGGAGCTATCATGTCCTTGTTTAGAAGAAAAGAGAACGAAGGAAACTTACCTGAACGTAAAGGTGAGTTTACAGACATAAACCCGCAAGACATTCAGCACCACGCCTTATATGACGCCTTAAAAAGTAACTATTTGGCCCCGATCAAAGGTCTGCTCACAAAAACGGTGCTCGATGTTGGATGCGGCACAGGCATCTGGGGACACGAAATCATGCGCGAATTTACCAACGCTCAAGTCGTTGGTTTCGATCTAGAAGCGGCCCCGCCAAATACCTCAAACATTATGACGAGTTATGTCCAGGGAAACCTGCTCCAGGGACTACCGTTCAATACAAACACCTTCACCTATGTTCATCAACGTCTGCTAATGGGAACTATTCCGGCCACCTCCTGGCCATTCGTGATTGGAGAACTGACACGTGTTGCCCGGCCCGGTGGTTGGGTCGAGCTGGTTGAATCTGGCAACGTCAGTTTTCAGCCTCAAGGACCGGCTTCATCGCGTTTGACTGAAGGCATTCTGAAAATTAGCGCAATGCGAGGCGTCGATCTACGTATTATCTCAAGCCTCGATCGTCTGATGGAGCAAGCAGGGCTGATAAATATTCAGACCAAGACCGTAGCTATTCCGCTGGGAAATTGGAATGGAAAAGCAGGCGTATTATTGAGTCGTGAAATACAAATGTTCGCCCAGTCTTTTCGCGACCCTTTTATCAGGCTCTTGCGTTATACACCCACAAATTTTGACGACCTGATTACAGCCCTCCCCAGGGAATGGGACGACTATCATTCTCAATATATCTTCTATTTCCTGATAGGACAGAAGCCGCTGCAACCATACTAAATCTCTTGAGAAGATCGCTTACAAATAAAGCAGATCGAAGACCAATACGCTGGTCTCTTCGATCTGCTTTATTTGTAAGCAGCCTGTTTATTTACATCAAATAAGCTGGAGGCTAACCAGATAATCAGAGCTACTTTGCCCTTCCCTGACCATCTTTCAGAAAAGCCCGTAGCGTCGATACGACCACGGCATGATCTTCTTCCTGGTGCAGGCCCGAAACAGTGATAGTTCCAACCACGCCCACACCTTTAATAATGATCGGAAAAGCCCCACCATGCGCGGCATAGTCAAAAGAAGAAATCAGATATTTTTCTTCCATCGTTTTCCCCTGGTTCTTCAGGGATGTACCGACATAAAAGGAGCTATGTCCAAAACGATTCACGACGTTATTCTTGCGTTTAATCCATTCTCCATTATCGACCGCTGTCCCTTCCATCGCAAAATGAAAGAGTTGCAGGCCATTTCGAGTAATGTCTATCGCAATCGGCCTGGGCTGTTTACGTCCCTCGCGCACCAGGGCAAGCCCCAATTCAAGGGCCATCTCGCTATCAAATGCGGTAAATTGAAGCTCGGCTTCCTGCTCACTTATCTCTTTAAGTAGTGCTTGATAATCTTCCAATCCCATCGCCTCTTTTCTTCGTCTAAAACAACACCCGGCTCCCATCCACTCCAGTTATAGAATATCATTTTTTCAGACGAGACACCCTCCAGTGGCCAGAACGTTACTGCATCTCCTCAACCTCTTTGATGAATCGCTCAGTCTCATCAACCGAATAGATCATCACCCCACTAACTCGGCCGCTGGCATCGTGGGATGGCACAAACATATACACCACATGTCGCCTTATATCCGAGCCTTCTTCGATGCTTTTGGTGACTGCCTGCTTCTCGTTGTGTTTATACGCCTGATGCGCCAGGTTCACCATGTCTGTCCCATCCTGCCAGAAGTGCTCAAACACTTCATCCAATGGTCGATTCTGAATTACGTTGAATTCAAGCGATATAACCGAGCTAGGCGTATAGGCTTCAACCAGCAGACGCGGGCC
>DASSXK010000722.1:0-2892 GCA_035703945.1 Ktedonobacteraceae bacterium
CACTGGAGGACTTTCACGAGGGTGTGCGATTGATGCAGACACATAAAGCATTAAAAGTGTTCTTTTACACAACAGGAGAAATACATGGCAAGTACACATTATAACGTTGCGGTTATCGGTTCCGGTCCTGGCGGCTATGTAGCTGCAATCCGAGCCGCTCAACTCGGGGCAACGGTTGCCATCGTTGAGAAACAGTATCTTGGGGGAACCTGCCTTAATGTAGGATGTATTCCTTCCAAGGCCATGTTACATATTGCAGAAATGCTGCACAACATGGGAACTCTCGAAGACCTTGGTATCGGCCTGCCACAGGCTCCGACCTTCGATATGCGCAAGGCGGTGGCCTTCAAAGATAAGGTTGTCAAGCGTATGACCAGTGGCGTTGGCGTCCTGATGAAGGGCAACAAAGTCGATGTCTTCGATGGTCTTGGCACCGTTGATGCCTCACGCAATGTGACTGTGACCAAAGCCGATGGCTCAACCGAGCAATTCAGTGCCGATAAAGTCATTCTCGCAACCGGCTCCGTGCCGCTGATGCCACCCCTGGAGGGGATCGATGGCAGCAATGTGATGAACAGCGACAACTGCTGGAATCTACCAAAAGTTCCGGAGAGCCTGATCTGTGTCGGTGGCGGTGTCATCGGTATCGAGCTGGCCTGTATGTTCCAGGGTCTTGGAACCAAAGTGACGGTTCTTGAGATGCTGCCCGATGTGCTGGCACCCGTTGACCAGGAAGTCCGCAAGCTCCTGGTTCGCATTCTGACACGCCGGGGCATCAATATCGTGACCAATGCCAAAGTTGAGGCGATCCGCGAGGACAAGAAAAACAAGATGAAGCAGGTCGTCGCGACCACCCCCAAGGGCCAGGAAACATTTGCGGGCGAGTATGTTCTGGTCGCAGTCAGCCGCCGCGCCAACCTGAGCGGTCTGGACAAGCTGGCAGAACAGGGACTTGATCTTGATCGGGGACGTGTACGTGTCAACGAGAAGATGGAAACCAATCTGCCCGGCATCTACGCGATTGGCGACCTGGTCCACGGCGCGGGCCTGGCCCACGTGGCCTCGATGGAAGGCGAGATCGCATCCGATAACGCCATGGGACACGAGGCAAAGATGGATTACCAGGTTGTACCAAATCCCATCTACACCTTCCCAGAGGTAGCCTTCGTCGGTCTGACCGAGGCCCAGGCCAAAGAGGAGTACCCGGACGCAAAAGTCGAGCGCTTCCCCTGGTCCGCAGTCGGTAAGGCCGTTGCCAGCGATGCCACCGATGGCTTTGTAAAGGTCATCACTGGCAAGTATGGCGAACTGCTGGGGGCACATATCATTGGCCCGGATGCAACCAACTTGATCAGCGAGTATTCGTTGGCAATGCGCGGTGAGCTCACCAGCGACGAGATCATCGAAACGATTCATCCGCATCCGACCCTCAGCGAGGGTCTGCGCGAAGCCATTCTGGCAGTTTCGGGTCGCCCGGTCCATATTCCACCCAAGACTCGGCAGCCAGCGTCTGCTCGCTAAAGCAAGCCCGCTCCAAACAGTAGAACACAAAAAAGACAAGGTCCATCATACCTATGGGCCTTGTCTTTTTCTTACTAAAACATCACGGGCTGATTATTGCTGAGGTAGGACTCCTGACGTCCAATCAGGCTATAACCTTTCAATCAAAAGAGCTCATTCAGTATTATTACTGATAGAGAATATAGAAGAGTTAATATGTATATGCACTTTTAGCTCTTTCCTGCCGTTATAATTACAGGGCCATTCAACTCTGCTTGCTCCGTTAGATACAATCCTGTAGGCATGTTAAAATCTCATCCATAAGGATAAACTTGCCAATTCAACAGATAGATAGCAGGCATTTACAGACGCTCAACTTGCATTGATATGTGCAAGTTTACCAATAGAATGACTTGTAACGTTTTGACAGAAAGTAAAGGTTCCTGGCGAATGAGTACTCTTAGTCAGCCAGCTCCAAAGCACAAACGACGTATACTCTTAATCATAGGAGCAGTTTTTAGTGTGTTGCTGCTTATCTCCGGTGGAGCAGCGTACTGGATTTATAGTACTGGTCTTAAAACCAACGTGTCGAGCTCATTATCCGTTGCGCTCCATAAGCCCGAGCAAACTGGGATGCAGGTTGGGATTCACCAGCTGGCGAATCAATATATGAACGCCTTGCTGGCACACGATTACGCGAAAATGTGGTCGCTTCTCCAGCCACAAATCCAGCAGAAATGGGGAGATGAAGGCACGTTTGCCACCTTCTGGGAGAAGCGTTTTCAAGCGTATAACCTGCAACGCTTTACGCTGGCCCAGGGCAGTAAACTGGCAAGCTGGACCGATCCCGAAAACATGCAAAGCTATCAAAATGTGCAGCAAATTCAGGTTTCCCTGCAACTTCAGCCAAAAGATACGGCCAAGGTTCCACAGGTAGCGGAGGCGCTTCAACCCTCGAAGATCTATCAGAATCTTCCTTTCATCGCCCAACAACTTCCAGCGGCAAAGGCAAGTGACAAAAATATCCCCTGGGCAGTCCTGGCCGGTGGTCCTGCCGATCTTGAAGCTCCGATTCTGCCTACGATGTTGCCAGCATTGAAGAATGTCAATGTACCGATCCTGATGTATCATCATATTTCCAATATTGTTCCCACGGATATTCTGGGCCATAGCCTGACCGTCAATAGTAAGAACTTCGTCGCACAGCTTGATTATCTGCAAAAGAAGCACTACCATACCATCACATTCAACCAGCTTTTCAACGCGCTCTACTATGGTGCTCCCCTGCCCAGGCATCCAATCATATTGACATTCGATGATGGTTATACCGATTCCTACACCTGGGCGCTGCCCGCATTGAAGCAGCACGGTTTCAGTGGGACCTTTTATATC
>DASSXK010000017.1:0-3650 GCA_035703945.1 Ktedonobacteraceae bacterium
TCAGCAATATTTTTGATGAGTATTGAATACTTGCTTGTGAGCAGTTTTAACCGGGCGCTGGTAATAACCGTCTTAGGATATCAGGTGCGCCAGACGTTGGAGGGACCACAGCTAAGCCTGTTTTTGCTGGTGTTGCTGGCGGCTCTGCTTGTGCTGGGTTTGTGCATAAAGCTGATCCTGTTTGGCAGGCGCAACGAACTGGCTCTGCTGGCAAGGGTGGGTTGGGAATGGCGCTTTGTGTTGCGCCGGATTCTCTGGGATACTGTGAGGCCAGCCCTTATCTGTGGCGAGTCAGGGGTTGTAATTGCCCTGCTTGTGATGGTGGCGACCGGCTCGCCGCCTGGAATTCTTTCCAGTGTGGCATTGGTGCTGGGTGGTCCAATCCTTGGAGCGTTGCTGGTAAGTAGTGTCACCGCTATGCCAGCCTGGCAAGAGATAAAAAGAGCTTTTTCATGGAAATGATTGTTTGTAAGCAGGTCTATTTTAATTATGTGACCCGGGCTGGTTCGGTCTCTGTGCTGCGCGGCGTTGACCTGCGGATCGAGCGGGGCGAACACGTCTCGATTGTCGGCACATCGGGGACGGGCAAGACAACGCTCCTGCGACTCTGCGCGGCCCTGGCCTTGCCAGGTAGCGGCACAGTCAAAATCGGGGAAAATACAGTTACCAGTGAGTTGCGTGGTGCAGCCCTGGCACGTTTCAGGCGCGAGCAAGTTGGACTGGTCTTTCAGCAGTTTTCGCTTTTACCGGCCCTGAGTGCGCTGGAAAATATTATACTGCCACTCCTTCCATACGCTCCCCAGGCTGTCCTGCGCAAGCGAGCGATCTCACTGCTGGCCGAGGTCGGACTTGAAAACCGGGGCGAGCATTATCCCGACCAGCTTTCCGGTGGAGAGCAACAACGGGTCGCAATTGCCCGTTCTTTGATCGCGTCCCCTCCGCTTTTGCTGGCCGATGAGCCGACCGGCAGCCTGGATTCCATCACCGGGCAGCAAGTAATGAAGCTGCTGCACCGGCTTTGCCTGGAACATCATTGCACGCTTGTTGTCGTTACGCACGATCCACACGTGGCTGAACTGGCCGATCGATCTCTGCATATGCAAGATGGACGATTTCAGTCATAAGCTGGAATCGTCCATCAAGAGATAGTAGGGATCAAAGAGCGTGATAGTTTCTTAAAAGTTATGACCTTGAAGTTGACTCAGACACGGCCTGGAGCAACTCCAGAACGGCTTCGGCATCCGCGCCGCCAGCCTTTGCGTGATCGAGCAAGGAAATGCCATGTGGGCCACGCAGGTTGCGGGCCGCTGGGAACGCCTTTAGGATTGCGCTGACGATCTCAACCTGTCCGAGCATCGCGGCTGCGAAGATATCCAGCCGTGCTCCTTTTTCCAGTAGGACAGAGGCGATATCTTTTCTTCCCATGTGGGCAGCGGCCCCAAGACCGGTCTCCCAGTCTCCTCCGCCCCAATCCCAGGCGGCGTTGATCAAAGCTGGCTCCAACTCAAGTAGCTCCAGTACACGTTCGAGCCCCCCATGTGCATTTCCGACAAATTCGTGGACGAGGGCTGGATCGAGGGCGGCTGGTTTCTCCATTGCTAAACTCCTTTGTATACTCATTTGCAATGAGGTTTATCAACTATTGGACAGAGTATGCCACAAAGGAGCAGACAACGCTTCTCAAAAATCACTTTTTTTGAGCCCGGTACGCCGTAGGCGAGCAACCAGTTCGCTGATGGAAGAGCCAGCTAAACGAGCCGGGACTTTCAAACCCCAGCGCAAAACAGATCTCCGTTACAGAGCAGTCCGTCGAGATAAGCAGCTCAGATGCCCGTTCCAGACGCTTCTGGATCAGATACTGGTGTGGTGTTTGCCGAAAAAGCTGCTTAAACGTCCGCAAGAAGTGGTTAGGGGAAAGGGCTGCAATTTGAGCCAGCTCGTTGATTGTTACAGGCGTGTCATAAAAAGCCGACGCATATTCGCGGGCACGATAGAGTCGGCGATAGAGCTCTTCACGCGTCGCGGCCCGTAAGGCAGGGAGGGCCTCAACCTCTTTAAAGACGTTCAGATGCAATTGAAGCAAGCGTTGGGCGATACCCAGAAGTATTTCATATAGCCATATTTGCTGGCCTCTTCTTGATGGAAGCTGGGTGCGTAGCGTCAACAGCAGGGGAGAGATCAAGTTGTCATGCCGATAGGTGCGTTCAAAGAAGTGAAGTGGAGGGCACGTGGGTGGTTCTGGCGTATCGAGGAGGGCTTGCGTGGAGGTTGTGAGCGTGCGATGGACCTCCTCAACGAAGCCACGTTCAAAGAAGATGCAGAGGGATTCCACGGTTGTTGAGGAGTCTATATCAATTGTATAAGGTTGATCGTGGTTGATCAGGAGGTATGAGCTATCATCTACAGCAATGGAACCCTTTCCAAGTGTATAAAGCGCCTTACCACCAAAAAAAGACTTGATGGATAAGGTTTCCTGTCCTTCCCAGTGATACTGCTGTGCGCGCTCATGCAGGATATAGCCGGCCTCTTTCGCCTGCCGGTTGGTGTTTGGATTGGCCCCTGATTCAGAGGAATGAGATGAGAGTGTAATAAGCATCTCAGGTACAATATTTACTCATATTAGTAGGAGGTAGTATAACATACTTCTTGTAAATGAGCCAGTACCTGCTTCAGCATAAAAATAAGCTATAACGATAGTTTTAATCACATACCAAAAAGTGAGAAGCATTTTAGGATGGTTGCCTTTTGCCTGGATCTATGAAAATAATAGAAGCAGGTTGCTACATTTTGCAGAGACCAGGAATTTAGAAAGGGGCGGTGCTCCTGAAGAGGCGTGTTGCCATGGACAGTTATGCAGTTATACGCGATCAGTGATTTGCATCTGGGGAATGAAGTCAATCGAAGGGCTCTGGAAGCTCTTCCCGCCCATCCAGAAGATTGGTTGATAGTAGCCGGGGATGTCGGAGAGACGGCCGAACATTTGCGTTATGCCCTGACACAATTAAGCAGTCGATTTGCGAAGCTCATCTGGGTGCCTGGTAATCATGACCTCTGGACGCTTCCCTCCGCCTCGGCCGCTGAAGATAGTCTACGGGGCGAGGAAAAATATCTCCACCTTGTCGAAATCTGCCATGAATTTGGCGTGCTGACCCCGGAAGATCCCTATGTTTTCTGGCCAGGAGATGGGCAGGAAAAGCAACACCTGCTGGTACCCCTCTTCCTGCTCTATGATTATAGCTTCCGGCCTGACGACATACCCGAAGATAAAGCGGTGGAGTGGGCTAAAGAGACAAGGGTTGTCTGTAGCGATGAATATCTTTTACATCCCGATCCCTACCCTTCGCGTAGTGCCTGGTGTCATGCGCGTTGTGATTATAGCGAAAGACGCCTGGAGGAGATCCCGGCCGCAACCCGCTTGATTCTGATCAACCATTTCCCTTTGCGCAGGAGCCTGATTCGTCTCAGACGTATTCCCCGCTTTTCGATCTGGTGTGGAACCAGGAGGACTGAAGATTGGCCAACGCGCTTCCCGGTCGATGTGGCAATTTCGGGCCACCTGCATATGCGCTCGACCGATTACCAGGACTATGTGCGTTTTGAGGAGGTCTCGCTTGGCTATCCCCGCCAATGGCCAAACGAGCGAGGGTTGC
>DASSXK010000130.1:0-2424 GCA_035703945.1 Ktedonobacteraceae bacterium
ACCAATCGGATCTTCGACAAGTTGCTGTTCCGCAAACAGATTGGTAGAAAAGTCTGATGATAACCCTGATCCTCTCATATTATCTCATCGCCTGCTTGATACTCCTGGTGGGCATGTTCGGGCTGCTGCTGCTCAACCTGCTGAATTTTCCACGCCTGAAAGGCTTTATTGCCAGAGAGTCCCCAGGCGAGCAGCAACCACTCCTTTCAATCCTGGTGCCAGCACGTAACGAAGCAGAAAATATTGAGGCTTGTATACGTTCCCTGCTCGCTCAAAAATATGAGCGGCTGGAAGTTCTGATACTCGATGACCAGAGCACCGACGGAACCGACGAGATTGTGCGTACCATCATCGACGAGCTACCCGCCAGACATTTTGGACGCCTGAGGCTGCTACATGGCAAGACCCTCCCCACTGGCTGGATCGGCAAGAATTTTGCCTGCCACCAACTCTATCAGCAAGCCCTGGGTGACTATCTCTTTTTCACCGACGCCGATACCTGGCATGCCCCTGAGACGGCCAGCGCGGTCATACATTGTATGCAGCATTACGAAGTCCAATTGTTAACGGCTCTGCCAGATCAAGAGCTTAGAAGTTTTGGCGAACGGTTGATGATTCCCCTGCTGAACTTCACGATCTTTACGCTGCTGCCAATTCCGCTGGTTCGCTTACGGCCCGAACCCAGCCTATCTATGGGAAATGGGCAACTCCTCTGCTTTGAACGTTCGGCTTACGCCGCGATTGGAGGGCATGAAGCGATCAAAAACCAGATTTTAGAGGATGTTCGATTGGCCCAGACCATCAAGGCTTCAGGACGAAGAATGGTTCTGGTGGACGCTCTGGAGCTGGTCCGATGTCGGATGTATCGTTCGTTCAAAGAGGTCTGGGCGGGTTTTTCGAAGAACCTGTATGCCTTTTACAACCAGATGTTGCCCTTCGCAATCCTGGCAATCATCTGCAACCTGGCACTTTTTGTGATTCCGCTGCTGCTCGCCTTGATCGCACCCCTGGCACATCTATCAACGAACATCGCGTTAGCTGGAGTAATTGCCTACCTGATGGCCGTCTTGATGAGGCTGATCATCGCGATACGTTTTCCGCGCATCGCTCGTCCTCCTGCCTGGCAACAGATGCTCATCAGCCTGCTGCATCCCCTCGCGATCACGCTGGAGTGCCTGATCCTGCTCAATTCGATTCGCTGGCGCTATCGTCGGGCCGGCACGGCCTGGAAGGGTCGGCAGTATCCATAACAAACCAGCAGCCAGCAGACCAAACAACACTGCAAGATAGTAGCCGTGCGTCAGATCCACCAGACCAAACATCAGCAAGCTTGCCAGATACAACCAGCGTGGCAAACCTGATCCCAGGCGCGGGAGCGATTCCCGACTCCTGGGTTTTGTCTTTTGGAACAGAATTATGTCAACTACAAAGAGGAGGCCGAACGCGATAACAAACCAGGCGGCAAAGTTTGCCAGGGGAACTCCATAATAGTTAAGTGGGCCAGGTGCCAACCACTGCCAGTAGTTTTCCAGATGGGCCGCCACTGGCTCGATTTCTAGATCCAGCAAGGTTGCAAGCGCGGCTCCCAGCAGTGCTCCTATCAGGCCTGTGCGCCGACCACGCCAGAGTAGACTCAAGCAACCATAAGTGCCAAAAACGATCAAGACCCAGGCACACATCACAGCCAGCGGCACGCCTCCTGGCAAACGAGGAAAAAGCACCGATGTATAACGATAGGCCCCAAAGGGAAAACCACTCGCAACCCCCAACGCTTCGGCCCCGTAGGAAAGCGCCACCACCAGGAAACCGGCCAGAAAGCCACGCAGGTATCCAAATACCAGCATCGCGGCCAGCACCAGCAACACACCTTCCAAAAATAACAGGGCGCTGCCAGCCCAGCTCATCGCAAAGGGCGGGCGAACGTCAAAGGCAACTCCTACAACGGCAATAGGATAGGCAAAGCAAAAAATGCCAAAAAGCCCCTGGAAGAGACGTATAAAAATCCTTCTTCTCAATGATTTAAACCCACCACCGTTATCATGCGCGTATACAACTTTGTCTGAATTATCGTTGAAATCGCCTTTGAATGTATATCCAGGGCATAAATTACATTATCGGCATAGAACGTAATGATATTACTGTTCTGGTTATCCAGCCAGGGTCCAAGCTCAAGCAATTTCGCAGAAGAGGTCGCAAGCAAAACAGGTTGACCAACCTTCAAGTTTTTGCCGCTCCCGCTCAGTTTGACGGTGTAGATCGCGCTATGACGATCATACGGCTCAACCGGATCGCTGGAGAACTCGACGTAAATCAACGTGTGACCATCAGGCGAAATCATAGGGGTCGTCACCCAGCGATAATTACCTTGATTGCTTTGATGGCGTTGAGCGGGTAATACATCCTGCGAAGCTATCAATGTTGGTG
>DASSXK010000201.1:0-2017 GCA_035703945.1 Ktedonobacteraceae bacterium
GTCCGTTAAGCGTTGTTCACCAACGTCGTCGATCAGCCCGGTCTGCTCATCGATGCCCAGCAGCACGACCCCTGGCAACTTGCTGCCCAGGGACTTAGCCCAACCTTTCCCAAAGGTATTGTGATGAGGCAGCACGCAGACGTTTCTCAGGAAGCCCAGATCTGGCATGGGTTTCTGAGTCTGCTGATCCAGATAATACTGACAGAGGACCATCGCACCGGCGCTACTTCCGGCCAGCACAGCCCCGGCCTCATAGGCCTCATGCATCGCCTGAAGCGAAAGACTTCCGGCCAGCGTCTTGCCCAAGTAGCCAGGAAAGCCACCGAGCATATAGATCAGTCGGCTCTGCCGAATTTCGTCGGCAATCTGCGGATCGTTCGCGGAAGTATCATCAATCAACGGCAGCGAGAAGACATCTCGCGCCCCCAGATCCTGAAACCAGCGTACGCCATTGTTACCCGCCCGCACCTGGTTATTGTCGGCCGCCGCTGCCGTTGGAATAATACGTACAGGAACCTCCATTCCACCCGCCAGCACCAGCGCCTGACGATCCGGATCAGCCATCTTTCCGCCAAATTCAGCTCCGCCCTCTAAAACAAGGTAGCCAGCCATACGTTGCTCTCCTTCTCTATCGTTGCTCGATTTCAGATCGATCCATTCATCAAATCAATCCTGCCTACTACTGTAGTAAACCACCTGGAGAGATTTTCTGTTTCGTTAACGGGTACACTGATTGGACTATATGAAGTATCACCGAATAGTTATGCAACTTGCTTTAATACCACTAAACCTGACCACTAAGCCTGCTTGTCAAAGATTTTCTCCACAGTCAGGTAATTACCTCATTGAATCTCAGGTATTGTCCCTACTCAATCTCGTGTCATTACCTGATCCACATCCTTGATTTTCGCACTAAATTCTGCGAAATCCCATTTCTTGCGTTCTGGTAGAGCAAACGAAAGAGCTTCATTGCTGTTGAGGAGGCAAGGCAAGTGGACTCTACATCAAAGAAAGGCCTGCTCGACACCTTCACAAAGAAGATCGTCGAGAGCCAGCTTTGGCGCTCGGTTATGCGCCACGGCTACCCCGATACTCCACTCAACCAATCGTTGGTGATGATGGGAAACGTCTTCCTGCACATACACCCGGTCAAAGTCAGCCGTCAGGCCATGAAGATTACTTATACCTGGTGCATGGGTGGCATCTCCTTCTTCCTGTTCCTGTTACTCACAATTACCGGCGTCTTTTTAATGTTCTACTACGTTCCTGAAATCCACACAGCCTATCAAGATATTAATCAGTTGCAGAGCGCCATAGCCTTTGGTCTGCTGGTCCGCAATATGCATCGCTGGGCAGCACACTTAATGGTTGTGACGGTTACCTTGCATATGATTCGCGTCTTTTATCATGGTGCCTACAAGCCCCCACGAGAGTTCAACTGGGTAGTTGGGGTACTTCTCTTCCTGATCACGCTGCTGTTAAGCTTCACAGGCTATCTTCTACCCTGGGATCAGATCGCACTCTGGGCGATTACAGTTGGCACTAATCTTGTACCTTACATCCCTGTAGTAGGCGATCCCACATACAAAATCCTTGCCGGCAGCAATACGGTCGGACAGCCAGTCCTGATCCGTTTTTATGTACTGCATGTCATTCTCTTACCTCTGGCAGGGGCTCTGTTGATGGGCGTGCATTTCTGGCGCATCCGTAAAGATGGAGGCGCGGCCGGTCCCCCACCACAGGTACGCCTTCCCTGAGGATATCCTTTGATCGGGTGTTTCAAATACCCGATCAAAGGACGACAAGACTTCTCCCGAATTTGCTCATCCCTTCCTACTTTACTCAAAAACAACCTTCTACCACACGACATCCTCCTACCTACGGTAGAAGTTAGCTGCCAGATTACCAAAAACAGCAGTTTCACGCGATTCTGAAAAAACCTATTGACAAATGACAGATTCGTAGTGTACCCTTTGATTAACACTTCGAGTGACAGAGATGAGATCTCCGGCGACGA
>DASSXK010000235.1:0-4108 GCA_035703945.1 Ktedonobacteraceae bacterium
TAGATATTTCACTCAACGCCTATGGTTGGAGCGGACCGTGGCAGATGCGGCGAGGATTTGACAGCCTGGTCCAGATGTCGAGCGGGATTGCAGAGGCTGGCATGGTCCAGGCAAACAAACCGCGTCCATTTCCTCTGCCGGTCCAGGCTCTTGATCATACCACTGGCTATTTGCTTGCGGCTGCGGCCGTGCGAGGTCTGACCAGACGTGTAATCAATGGTCAGGGTCTAGAAGTACGGGCTTCGCTGGCTCGCACGGCGGCACTGCTAACGCGCTATCCAATCGAAAATGGTCTGGCGGCCCGGATCGAGCCAGAGAAACAGGATGACCTTGATCCGACGATTGAAGAGACGGCCTGGGGATCAGCCCAACGCCTCAAACCGGCTTTGATAATTGATGGTTGTCCGATACGCTGGGATTTGCCAGCTACGCATTTGGGCACCTCAGCGGCTGAATGGGTCTAGCCTGAACTTTCTCCTCTATTGGCGAAGGTGGCTCATTCACCGATCTCACTCACCAATTTGCTAAGATCTTCTCTTCATTTCGAGATTTTCACCGGAGGATACGACTAATATATTTAGAAAATAAGAATACTTGCTCTCAATGGAAGCATAGATGCAACCTTTCCTGGCAAAACCGCTGCCCATCTGGTATGCTTTCCATATGAGGGTCCTTCATCATTACCTGCCCGTTATAATAGGAACATGAACAAACGGGAAACCATCCATCGCTGAGGCGGCCTGAAAAATGCAAAACGCCACAGGAGGAGAAGATGAATCGATACAGAAACTATTGGATCTACAGCGCTGGCCTCGCTATCGCCTGGGTAATTGCTCTCAGCCTCGCGGAGACGATTCGGGGCAGCCAGGGCGCACAACCTTACTTCCTGGTCTTTGGCGGCTACTGTCTTGGCTGGGTGTCAACCACGATTGCCCGTTACATCTATCCGCCCCCAAAGCATTGGGAGGTAAATCGCAGCCAGTCGTAATAGCATAGCCTCAAGCACATCAGCAGAAAAATCAGATAGATGCCACCTGGTTGCTCCTTTTTAGTTTGATACCTTCCTGAAAAAGGACAATCAGATGACATCCTCCTGCAAATTCCCTGCTCCCACGTAAAAAAGCAACCGACTCCCTTTGATACCCACGAGCCTCTTTCCCCAATCGCTTCATCTGGCCCGCGCTGAATCGGGTTGCCCCTCATGCACATTGTTGGGCGGGGGTCTTCACCTCCTGCATCTGGCCTATATCAATTGTCGCAAGATAGGAATCCAGTAGTTGAAGCCGATAATTTTGATCGTAAAAGGTGATAAAGATAGCCACCTGCGTGCGGTCACTGATATGTCCGCTTGTCGTTCTGTTTCCCTGGAGCCAGATCGGGCCACTCTCACCCTGAAAGACGATAGACTTGAGATCCGTAGTGAACTGTACAGGGCCGACCAGATTCGTTTGGTGGCCTTCTTCCATCTGTAACGTTTGCGTAAAGGCCTGAATGGCATCAAATGCCAGAAGCGTATCCTTCGGGACCCACAGGCAGTGCCCGTAACTATAAATCTTTGAAATTTTCTCCTTTTTATTTGCCTGGACAAACGCATTCTGGAGTGGCAGGGGTTGCGCAAAGCTGGCAGCATAGACAGGATAATAGGCATAATGCGTGGTGGCATCAACGTTGTTCAGCCCGTCGCCACCAAGGATCGCCACGAACCGGGAAGGATTGATACTATGTATCTCTGATTGGATGGTATCCAGGTCTTCATCATAGCCAGGGAAAAAGATGTACGTTGCCCGAGCCGCTAAGGCCGCATTAACGGCGGCCTGGACACTCTGTGTATCGCCATTTTTATATTGGATTGGAGCCGGTAGGGTTATCCGACTGGTACAACCTGGGATTTTACTTAAACTGTTCGTGAAATCCACTGGCAGATCGCCACTATAGGGATCGGAGGAATCCGTGAGTACCGCGATAATGACCTGCTTTGACTTCTGTAGAAGATTGCTACAAAAAAATTGAGCCATCGCCTGACCCTGACTCAGGTCGGGCGCATCAATCCGATAAAACCTGGGGGTGTTAGAAAATCCGTCGCTTGATGCGGACGGCGAAATGATTGGAAGATTCGCCAGGCTGGGATAATTTGCCCGAGTCGCCAGGGCTTCTGTCACCTGCTGGCTGAAAGGAAATCCCACAAGGCCGCGCACAGTCGGATCAGCGTGCGCGAGTTGAGCCATCTGGTGAAAGACCTGCGGCACAGCGTAGCAAGCAGGGCATGTACTAACCAACGTACTGTTGCTATTCGCGGTGTCAGGTGTCCCCAGGTTGGCGATAACAAGGCACAGCCGTGTGGCTGGCTGGGTCGCATTATATTTCTGTTGTGCAAGATAGTCCCCCAGTAAATTCTGCACTCCAAGTTTGGCTCCGCTAAGCGGATCTTCAATAGTGCGACTGAGCGTTGTTACCGCAATAAGCGTGATATGTTGCGTTTTGCAGGCAACCTGATCCTCTCCAAAGATCTTTGTCTCAACCGAGATCTCGTCTTGATTGAGGGTTGACTGATCAAACGGACCATAGCTATTGTTACCAATTACACCTATATGGATACCTTCATAAGGAAGCGTTGAAACCCCATATCCTGAACTACACGCAACCCAGGACCAGGACCAGGCCAGGCATGTTTGATCACCAATGAAGCTGGTGACGGGTATCACATAGGAATGCAGGGTCGTCGCCGCAAGCAGGATCGCCAGCGCAATCGGTGAACCAACTTTGATCACAATCCCTCGACGCTGTTTGAACCAACGACTGAGCGAGGCAAGATGGTTTAATGTTACGTGATGCCAGAAACGTTCCAGTGGGGATACAAGCAGCGTCAGTAGTTTTTCAAAATGCTCGAGGATTGAGTTGGTGACGGGATCAAAAATGCTAATCGTGAAAAGGACAAGCATAATTGTAATAAACGAATAAATGAGCGGGTTGCCATAGAAGACAAGCGCCAGAATAAGAGACAAAACAAAAAGCATCACGCGTGCCCGTACGAATTGTATCGTCCTATCATTTGGCATTTTTGGAGATGGCGGTGGGAGAGGAGTTGGCGAATCGGGTGCATCGGGAACTGGTGGAACAATCTGGCTCATATAAATCCTCTTTCGCGACAGAAAACCGAAATCAGAGCCCGTAAGAAGGAAGATAGACACGATCTACCATACAAGTAGAACGTATAGTAGACCTTATTCTAAAAAACGCAGATCAATTCCCTTTTGTTTCCCTCATTACTGCTCCACCTGCCCTCTGCAACAACTACTGGTCTTGTTTGATCGTACCTCAGTAGCAAGAGCACTATCAGTCAGGGCAACGCTCCAGCCAGACGCACTGGTAGGGTTCCAGGCGCAACGGCTGTTCAGCCGTGAACGTGTGTCCGCTGATCAGATCGGTAAAAAGATAGCCGGCTCCATATCCCCGCAACAGATGGGTATCCATCTCCTGCACCTGAGAAGAAAAACTCGCCACAACCAGCAGTCGATGATGAGCGCCGTGCCGAATATAACCAAAAAGGTGGCCATTGCCAGTATCAACAAACTCAGCCTCTCCATCCGCAATCACCACTTGCTGCTTCCGCAGCTCGATGAGCCGCGTCAGTCCTGAGAAGATATGGCCGTGAGGGGAATCAGGGTCCTCTATGGCCCTCTTCCACCATGTCCAATCAGTTCGCGGACGATGGACCCAGCGACTATCGTCGGCCTTGTTGGGATCTGAAGCAAAAGTGTAGTCATTCAGCGTGCCGACCTCATCGCCAAGATAAATCAGCGGAATGCCACCAATGCTCAAGATAATGCCGTAGAGCATCAGGATGCGCCGCACCGCCATCTGCGTCTGCCCCTGATCGCCTGAGTGGATACCCTGCTCCAGTCCGGCCAGCGAGGCCAGCGTGCCCGAGATACGCGTGTCGCCGGTATCTGGATTCTCCTGAAACGGCACGCCCCGTGCAAAAGAGCCAGGGAAGTGTCCGATATAGAACTGATTCAGGAAGGCCCGGTGGCTGGCTGGATCGATCCACTCCCAGCGAGCGTCGTTGTCATCAAAGGTCCAACCGATATCATCGTGCGAACGCAAATAA
>DASSXK010000480.1:0-3713 GCA_035703945.1 Ktedonobacteraceae bacterium
AAGCATGCGTACGGCGTTCAAGAGGGAAACGAACCTCGGCAACAGTGCGCTCCTCCATGACTCCCGCCTCATTCTCGACCTTCTCGCGCCGGAGTACAAAGCGACCACCGAGATCCCCGATCAGATTGCGGATCAGCGAAAGTCCCAGACCCTCACTGTTATCTTCCTCAGAGAGAGTTTCAGGAAAACCTTCCCCTGAATCACTTACCTGAACCGTAACCATACCATTGGCCTGCGAGCCGCGAATAATCACTGTTCCCTCGGTTTTGCCAGCCATGCCATGTTTAATCGCATTCGAGACCATCTCATTCAGAACCAGAGCCAGGATAGCGACTGCCCGCGAAGGAATAACAACCGAGCATGGTTCCACACGGAACGTGATATGCGAATCAAGCGGACGCAGATTTCCATTTGCCACGCCGACAATCTTACGGGCAATATCGTCAACCCGCGCCTCACTGACATCCTCGTGCGCCAGCAGATCGTGGGTCGCAGCGAGTCCCTGGACACGGTTGACGCTCTCGCCCAAAATGTGGCGAACCTCTTCCGATTTGGTGCGGCGGCGCTGCAAAGAGAGGATGCCCGCAACTGTCGCCAGGTTATTTTTTACTCTGTGGTGCAACTCGCGCAGCAGCACAGACTTGAGTTCCAGGCCACGGCGAGTCTCTTCATACAGGCGAGCATTATCGATTGCGATCGCCGCTTCGTTGGCAAACGTAATCACCAGTTGCATCTGTTCCGGGCTAAGCAGGTGTCGATGGCTGCTATAGATACAAATACAGCCCAGTACTTTCCGCTTCACCTCCAGCGGCACACACAGGACCGAATGAATACCAGACGTGAGCGTAGGATCGCTCCGGAAGATACAATGTTGATCGTTGTGCGGGCAATCCACCGCCATACTCGGACGCCCGGTCTGAACGGTGCGACCGGCACAACACTCCCCCACCTTGACGCGATTCCGTAAGACATCAAAGCCTTCCAGGCCATAGTGGGCCAGGGCATGAAGATGCTGCTTATCAGCATCCAGTTCAAAAATGCAAGAGCGTTCGGCCCCGCTCAGGTGGACAGCCTGGGTCGTGATGATCTGGAGCACTTCGTCAAGATTGAGGGTCGAAGCAATAATTGAAGAGACACGGTGGATCGTTGCCAGCTCGTGAACCTTGCGTCTCAACTGCTCATCGGTTTGTTCATACAAGCGACCATTTTCGATATTGATGGCGATAATTCCCGCGATCACCTCGACAAAGTTGATCTCCTCGGCCGTGAAATCGCGTGGTTCAACCGATTGCACGCTGATCACACCGATCAAGCGTTCAGTACTTCCAAAGAAGATGATAGGAATCACCATCAGGCCGTGGTAATCTACGTTATAGGTACGGGTTTCAGAGGCATAGACCGGATCGGCCAGGGCATCACGCACAATCAGGGGTCGTCCCTGATCCGCAACCCAGCCGCTATAGCCTTCACCCAGGCGTAACGTGAAGTGCATACCACCGAGGGGACGTGGTCCATTGGTCGAGCGCAGGGTCAGCATCCGTTGCAGTTCATCATAGAAAAAGATTGAGCAGAGTTCCGCCTTAAGTTCATGAGCGATGGTCTGCGCCGTCAGCTCCAGCGTCTGATCCAAATCGACCGTCGAATTGCTCACGGCATTGATATGTTGTAAAGCCAGCAAGCGTTGTGAGAGTCGTTGGGCATAGCGATCTCGTTCAGCAGAGACACGTTCAATCGAACTCTGATAGCCCCGGGTCAAGGCAATCACACAAGCGGAGTGAATTTGAAAGAGCAGAGAAGTGGCTTGCAGGTAAAGATCGTCTTCATCACAGAAAATCTTTTGCAGTTCTTCACCCAGCGCATCAATATAGCTCTGCATACCTTCTACGCGGGCATCAAGCTTTCCGCCAATTTCTGCCAGGACGCGCCCCGATTGCTCAAAACGGTCAATAAATTCGGCATCATTCTCGCTAATTAAGGCCTGGACAAAGAGCCAGGCATCACTGCCTTCTTCTGGGCTGGAGGCATCATCAGAAAATCGCTGTAAACAGGCATTCAGGCGAGTAGAATACAGAGGCAATGCTAACCTCTGTTTAATGCGGGCGATATTATCACTCTCGTCTAACACGTTTTTATCCTGCACGGTACGATAACTTCCTTCCACCAAACGACGCTTCCACCAACACATTTAGAAACAACTATATTGATTAATTGACATTTAAAGACACTTCATAAGGGTGAACTCACGCCCTTGAACGCTTCACAAGCACAGACAACCCTGGAAGACTTCCGAGCGAGTTTCCTCAACGAATCAAATGGAATACTATCTACTACTTAAAGTATTGTAAATAGAGGGTATAGACCTGTCAAGCTAACCAGCTACTGAAAATCCTACCTTTTACGCTTCTCTATTCGTCCATACGTTGTGTTATAAGCCCGGAAGAATAGAAGATCAATAGCCAATTCTTGTAGCTGGTGCTTACTTTCTGCGCTCTGATACGTTGAGCAAAGTAGAAAACACGAGCGTAAAACTGAACAAGTGAAATCAGTAACGCCGCTTGATTGCGGCATAGAAGCTTTTATTGTTTTAGCGGATGGCTCTAAAAGCCAGCCTACACAGCTAATTGAACGGATAGCTGCTATAGAGGAAGAAATTGAATGAAATGCAATAATTGTGGTTTACCACTCTCCCCTGAGCGGAGGTATACAAACTGCCCACGTTGTGGTGCAGCCACCTCATCCGTTCCAGGAGCACAGACCGTCGGCTCACAACAGAGTTGGGGACAAAGCAACGAGTTTCATCAAGGTGGTAACATGCCACAGCCTCCAAATAATAACGCCTGGGGCGTATCACCATCACCTTATACGCCGCCCGCCCAGAGTGGTTGGAACCAACCTTATCCCGGCAACCAGCCTATGAATCAACCCCAGTTCGACTCAGGTTGGCAGCAACAACCATTTGGAACGCAGCCATCCCAGCCTCAAGGACAGTGGGGACAGCAGGCACCCTATACGCCCCCTTTACAAAACGCTGCGAATAGAACCAATAAGGGCTTTATGAAAGCGGCGATATTGATCATCGTTGGGGCGATTATCCTGCTGGCCGTCTTTATTGGTATCCTGACGACAAAAAATCATCAGGCTTCGACGGCCAACCAAACTTCTCCGTCCAATAACACGAATGTGAATCAAGCTGCTGTGGATAAGAAGACACCAACCGCAGCACCAGCTACGGCGACCCCAGGTGCACAACCCACGGTCACGCCAACCCCGGCCGGAGATTTTCCTGGCAAAGCATTCATCGACCAGCCTCAAACGGCCACCAAGGTCGATCAAACCACAGGACTCGTCGTAACCCCGTCAAAAACTTTTACAATCAAACAAAATATCTATATTGATTTTCAAATCCATGCCCAGGGGAAAGATGGCGCGGTCTGCCTCGTCTGGTACCTGAATAAACAACCTGTCTCCAATTATTCGTTCGATGTAAAGGCCAAAGGAACAACGCAAGTAGCGTATGCCTATAGCGTGTATAACCTTCCTGGCAGCGCCTACGTTGAGATGTACTGGGCGAGCAATACGACCTGCGCGGACAAACAACTTGCGCAACATAGCGATTTCACTGTCACCCCCTAAAACAGAGAGAGACAAGCCAGGCCGGGATAGAGCAGGAGAGACAGGCGCTCCTCTGTTCCCGGCTTTCTTTGCGAACAGCA
>DASSXK010000645.1:0-2948 GCA_035703945.1 Ktedonobacteraceae bacterium
CAATTAAAGCGTTAAGAATCGCTCTGAAGGAGTTATTTCTGGCCCTTCCTGGAAACTCGCTACATTTCGATAAAATGGGCAGCAGAACGTTATATAAATTATAATAGAATGTAGCAACGGCTTGCCATTGAAAGACACTTCGCAACGGCGCTCTCGCGCCTACTAAACGCTTTGCAAGCAAGCTGCGCTGGAACGCTTCAGCTTGGATCGTTTCGGGCAACAATGCTGCTGGCTTCACAAGCGCGTTCCGTCAGCGAAGTGAAAGGTTTACTATCTATAAAATAAGGATAACACATGCGAGTTGCAGTAATTTCTGATATTCATGGAAACCAAACTGCGCTGGAGGCAACCCTCGCCGATCTGGCGCTGCAAGCTCCGGTCGATCAGGTTGTAATTGCAGGAGACCTTTGTTTGAACGGCCCTTGTCCGAGACAGGTAATAGAGAGCGTTCAAAAGCTGAATTGTCCCGTGATCCAGGGGAATGTTGATCTGGAAGTAGTGAATGAAGCACCCGAAAAGGGCCAACACAAACGTAGCACGGTCAGTTGGACCCGCGAACAAATTGGAGCGGAGGGGATTAAATACCTCGCAAACCTGCCATTCTCGCATCTGGTCAAAAATCCCGATGGGAGCGATCTACTGGTTGTCCATGCCAATCCACTTGACCTGGAGGTGGCAATTCTCCCAAATTTGCCCGACGATGAACTTGAGCGGCTACTTGGCGGACTGGATGCCTCGATTGGAGCACTGGTATTTGGGCATTTACACATCGCCTATACACGCCGCTGGCGCGAACTGCTGCTGGCCGATGTCGCAAGCTGTGGCCTGCCACGCGATGAAGATCACAGGGCCGCCTATGGCATCCTGAGTTGGGAAGATGGAGAATGGAAAGCCGAACTGCGAAGGGTTGAGTACGATGTTGAGGCAGTCGTCAAACAATTGAAGAACAGTGGCATCCCCCACTTAGATAAACGGATCAAAATTTTGTCTGAAGCAAAATATTAAATCCGTTCAAATAGCAAAGCCATCAGGGTACCTGATGGCTATAAGAAAAAACCTAAATCTATCAGAAGGATACAAAGGCATTCTCTGACATAGACGCGGGATAAAATTCCGGATAAAAAGTTAACGCCTACTCAAAAGAAGAGAAACTTGTATCCTTCTTCACGACTACCCCCATCGAAAACAGCCACCAGGGCCGTTTATTCACAGCTTATTTGCGGCCAGTGAGCGATTGAAGTAAATGTTCGTTTCATCACGACGATGATCTTCAACGTCGCTCACTGGATAGAAAACTTATTTTAAATCAACGAAGCTGATGTTATTTCAAAATCGCTTGCCAGCAGGTTAAGCTCCACCGGGAAACGCATGTCCTGATCTGCCTCATCATGAACATCTTCTTCTCCCAGATAGCTGGCAGCATCCCCAACATCAACAAGTTGTAAATCCTGAATAATTGCGCGTAATTCGCCCGTCGTCGCCATAGAAGAATACTCCTATTCACTTTTTATAATGTGCTAAGTTCGGCCCACTTCCATCTTATACATCGGCACCCACCAGCAACGCCGCATTATATGCCGAATGTTAAAAAATTTTTAAAGAATGCAAGATCGTCCTACTAGCCTTGCCAGCCATATTGGTCTGACATATGTAATAACGATTAAGTAGACTAGCCCCTCTCAGTTTCCGTACAGAGTAGGCCGAATAGGCCATACGGCTTAGTGTGGCACCGCTTGTCGGCTTGTTATAACAAGGCAATGCATAACAGCACTCTCGCGCCTATTGAAAGCCTGACAAGCGAGTCACGCAGGAAACCTCCCAACTGGACCAACATCCTATCAGCCTCGCAGAAGCTTACAGTCAACGAATTGAGCGGCTCAGCTTTATGAGCTGAAAACATGGCAGGGGAAAGAGAAACATGCTATACTGAAGCGAGCAAAGCGATACCTTAGAGGATTATTTGAGTACATCTGTGAGAGCTGTCAAATATTACGCCTACAATGACATTCGTCTAGAACAGGGTCCCCTTCCGACTATTGGTGATCATGAACTCCTTGTACGGGTACATGGTTGCGGATTATGTGGATCGGATATTCTCAAAATTGTTCAGCAAGCGCCGCCACCAGTGGTACTTGGTCACGAGCTTACCGGTGAAATCGTTGAACGTGGAAAGGCTGTTTCCAGCTTTTCTGTCGGGCAACGGGTAATTGTTGCGCATCATGCTCCCTGTGGCGCCTGCCACTACTGCCGCCACCAGAATTACTCAATGTGCGCTACCTTTAAGACTTCCAACATCGATCCTGGCGGCTTTGCCGAGTATATTCGCGTACCAGCGTTGCTGGTAGAGCAGACCACTCTGGCGCTGCCACCGTCGTTGGATGCAGAAGCCGCTTCCTTTGTTGAACCGCTGGCCTGCTGCCTGCGTGCGGTCAAACGCACCCCTCTGCTGGCCGGTGACACGGTGGTTGTGGTTGGATTAGGTTCAATTGGCCTGTTGATGATCCAGGCGGTCAGGGCGATAACCGAAGGACAGACGCAAGTTTATGGGATCGATTTCTTACCAGAACGTTTACAGCTTGCACGCGAGCTGGGAGCAACGCAGGTATTTGAAGCGCCCCCAGATGAACAAGGGCTACGCACGTTGCTCAATCCTCTCACCGATGGGCGAGGAGCAGATGCAGTGATTTTGACGGTTCCCGGTGCCCGGCCATTTAATCAAGCATTTGCCAGTGTACGCAAGGGCGGGACCATTCAAATCTTCGCCGCTCATACGGGCGCAGTCCCACTCAACATAGAGACAATCTACCAACAGGAACTGAGTATACTCAGCACCTACTCTTCATCGCCAGTTGAACTACAACAGGCCCTGGGATATCTTGCCGCCGGGCAGGTCCGTGTGAAGTCTCTCATAAGTCACCGTCTGCCACTGGAGGACTTTCACGAGGGTG
>DASSXK010000688.1:0-2259 GCA_035703945.1 Ktedonobacteraceae bacterium
ATATTGGTGACGCGGCCGCGAGGAAGTGTGAGACCCTCATATAACTGTTCGTTAAGCGCTGAATCGTCGGGTCCGCCAACGAGCAGTACGCTGGCATCGAGTTCATAGACCAGGTGCAGCAGTAGCTCGCGATAGCGTTCCAGGGGCCAGCGTTTGGCGCTCAATTGCATGCCCGGATTGCTGCCTCCACCGATCAGCATCGCAATGTGCAGGTGGTTCCTGTCGTTGAAATAAGGGCGGCTTGCAGCCTCTTCCTGTTCGGCTGGTGTGGGCTCGAAGCGCATGTGGGGTTGTTGAACGGGAATCCCGATCGCACGGGCAAGCTCCAGATAAATATCGGCCTGATGTTGCAGATGTTCGGGCGAAGACGAGACCGGGACGCGGTCCGTCAGTGAAAAGCCCCGACCAAGACTATCGGGCCCCACGCGGCGGGGAATGCCAGCCAGCCAGGGGAGCAGCGTGAGCATTGGTGAACGATCCAGCACAAAGGCCAGGTCGTAACGCTGACGACGCAATTGCCGGGCGAGTTGTAGCAACTCTGGCAGGCGGTAGCGACCAGGAATCCCAATTGAGCCTATGTCAATCACATGGTTGACGGCTGGATGGTGTTCGGGAACAACTTTAGACCAGGTGCCGGTCAAATAGGTCAGGCTAGCAGCAGGATAGGCCTGTTGGATACTCTCCAGTAGCGGAGTTGTCATAATAACATCGCCCAGGCAGCAAGGCTTGATCACTACAATGCGGCGAGGCTGCTTCCAGGCATGTCCGGCAAATGATCGTTGCAGTTGATTAAGAATTGTAAAGATGGCACGCAATAACGTGCTGATACATGTAATAATATTCTGACGCAGTGCCTCATGCTCCTTTTAATAAAATTGCCAGGGCGGGGATGGTCCAAATTAGCCGGTTGAAGGAAATGAGCGATATCGATCTACTGGTCTTGCAATTGTATATCGTGAAGGGTTATCCTTTTGTTGGTCCGGCTAGCAACCGTTCCAATTATAGCAGAGGGCTTGAGCGAACGTCGAGAAATAGGGAAAGACCCGGACCTTGATAGGAAATAAGAAACAGGACCGATCCCTGTTGTTCCCCTGGTCTATGCACAGGAGAGCAAGCGAGAGACCAGTCCTGATGACTGAAGCCCAGGTATATACGAATATGTGAGAGCGTCTATCTTCTGCTCAGATGGCTTGCTATTGAAAGACACTTCCCAACGGCGCTCTCGCGCCTACTGAACGCTTAGCAAGCATGCAGCGCTGGAACGCTTCAACGTCGATCGTTTCTGGCACGGTTCCTCCTGGCTTCTCAAGCGCGTTCAGTCATTGAAGTGAATGGCTCAGGATTTTTTTGAGCCCAGAATTGTGTAGACGGTCGTGCCACAAACCGAACATGGCCCTTTGAGAGCTGGTTTGCCATTTTTGGTTTCCACGCGCTGTGGATCTTTCATTTCGGTTTTCTTTTTGCATTTGACGCAATAATATAAATCTGCCATTGCTTAAGTCTCCTTACATACACTTTTTATTGAACGAAAGTCTGGATGAAATTGTTGTTTGCAAGCATCATTCTGTGTCTGCACCTTATATTGCGCGTGTCAGGTAGACTTCATACCCCTTTTGCGCTAATTGCTGACGTGTGTGAGCTGCTTGTTCCAGATCTGCAAAGGGCGCAAACAAGGTTGGCCCACTGCCCGAAAGGCGAACATACGCTGCTCCAGATTGCAGCATCTCTTCTCTAGCACGATTGACCTCACCATACAGTTCCAAAACCCCGCGCTCCAGACCATTATGAAGGTGTTCCAATGCTGGTTCCTGCCCATTTTGGAGGGCGGAAAGGACCGCGCGGCTATGGGAGCCATCGGTATAATCTTGAGGCGGGAGAGCCCGAAAGACGTTCGCGGTCGAAATACCGATAGCAGGTTTGAGTACAATGAGCCAGCGCAGCGAGGCGGGCCAGTGTGCGGTGACGGGGGTTACGCGTTCGCCTCTTCCTTCACACAATGCGAGGCCGCCGCTTAAGAAGAACGGCACATCTGAGCCAAGGGTCGCAGCCATGTCAAGAAGTTCAGTTGGTGTGAGAGGAAGTTGCCACAGGTCTTTGAGAGCCACTAAGACTGCGGCCGCATTGCTGCTTCCGCCTCCCAGCCCGGCTGCCATCGGAACCTGTTTTTGGAGTTCTATTTTCAGGCCTTTTGTGAGAGAGAAGCGTTGTCGGATCATGTCCGCAGCGCGTGCAGCTAGATTATTCTCTGTTGCCAGTTCT
>DASSXK010000103.1:0-4888 GCA_035703945.1 Ktedonobacteraceae bacterium
ATAAATGCCATCTGCATAAGTGCCGTATATGTACCACCGTTTCTAGCAATGAGCCTGGGGGCCATAGCAAGATCCAAAATCCATACTGGAATGGCGCTTACCAGTTTCATACTCGGTACCGCGCTTTTCATTGTCTTTGCCATGGGGTGCGCATGGGTGCAATTCTTCCTCTTCTTCACCGACGGTCCTGCATCCTGTTGATCTTGGCAGAGGAAAACGCACTACGAAGCCAGCCTGGACTCTTTTAGACAGTTCCTTGAAAGGCCAAATTTCAGGGCTATTCAAACCGTGGGGGCAAAACTCACATCCCAGAAGTACGCTCCCAGCGTTGCTCCAGAGAAGCAAGGTATTCCAACGGTTGATGACGAAAACGAAAGCGATGAAGTTGTTCCTGATGACACTGACGCGTCTGCAATCGAACCTGGTGCCAAGATGCCGGAAGCACATGGAGCAAACGGACCTCTAAACGAGCCTTTCCGTCGGGTTGCTGCTGCCACCACTCATGATAGGCAACACATCGGCCATAGCGCAAGAGATAGGTACTCCAGTTTTTCCGTCCGCTGATGCGTCGATAGTGCATTTTGATTGCCCGGATCGTGCGTTCCATGTCGTTATTGGTTCGGGGAAATCCCGCTATGTCGTAACACTGGACCAATCCTGGACGCAAATGGGTGAGCACTTTGCAATGGTGTCCCAGGCGCAATTTTTCGTCATCTGTTCGTTCCCCTGCCTCCAGGTAGTGAGAGAGGCGTGCTAAATAGTGCTCCAATCGTTGGCTAACCGTCGCATTGTTGATCTCTTCAGGAGCACTTGCCCAGGACCCATCGAAGATATGCTCAACTTCCAGGACCCAGGCATACATGCTTCGGACGTGCGCGAAAGCCTCCTGGTACTCATCCGAGAACCGCACGATGGTGGCCAGGCGCTCCAGGCGTCGCTGGCAGAGGGGGGTTACGGCCCCCCTTTTTTGACAAGCCGTTCGATACTTGTCTGGATGTGGCTGAGCGCTTCTTGCATGGCCAATCCTCCATACTGAAACGGGGTGATACTTTCGAGATTGAGCGCTCCCTCTATCGTGGCCGCATATTCCTCAAGAATCTGGAATTGTTCGGCTTCTGACGGGTTTTCCTCCCGGTGCTCTTCTGCTACCTTCAGGCGTTTATGGAGATCCTGACGATATTCATGGGTTTTCTGTTGCAAGCGAATACGCACGTCATTTCTCACGCGATGATCCGCGACGTAAACGAGCCGCCCTGCTTCACGGATCGCATGAAACTGACAGATCTGGTGAGGGGCTTGTGGCCAGAGATCAGCGATCGCTTGTAATTCCGTCGGTTGAGCATCGCTGATCACTCCCAGCACAGGCACATCCAGCGCGACGACGGGAGCCAGAACCTGTTTCAACCGTTCTTTGGTGCTGTCCGTGACGTTTTCGGCAGCCAAGAGCCGTCCGGTCAGCACATCACGAACCAGGTAAATGGTTTCATTGCCGTTATCAGGTTGGATGCCATCGATGGAAAGGATCAGACCATGGTTCTCTCGCACCTGTGCTTTCCATGCTTCATCTTGGGCGACCTCTGTTCCCGCACGCAACAAGGCTGTGTAAGCTTCAAACAGAAACAGCATTTCTCGTCGGCTGATCGTTTGATGCACCTCGGCCAGTCGCTGACTGAGAACGGTATGCATTTCATCGACGGTTTTGTGTTCTCTGAGCCGCAATTGCCCTACCAACAGGACAATATCGAGCCCAAACGTAAAACCTGGGAGGGCCAGGGCATCTGCCTCGCTGCTGCGGTAAAGCCGCCTGTGTCCTGGACAATCCGACTGGGGACAACGATATCCACGATGAACCACTCTGATCACTTCTTTGAGGGTAATCACCGTTCGGGCGGATATCGTCACTGCCCTCCGCAAGCGGCTCCCACAGTCCACACAATGCGTCACCTCTGGGCGGTACATTCGCTTGGTCATCTGCTGGTAGATCTTTTTCTTTCTCATGAGCTTTCCTCCTCTCCCACTCTCTCTCCAATGCTCCTTCTTCCTATTCTATCACCTCTCATTGGACGGAAGTTTTGCCCCCACGGTCGCAAAAATCATGTGGACCAGCGATCCCCGAAAGAGCAGCAGGGGGTGAGCCGAAAAATAGCGTATTTAACGTGCCACATTTTGAGCATTTAGCGTGCTGTTTACCATGTGCAACCAGCATGCTGCTCCCAAGCATACCATCCTCCGACGAGAAGCGACAAAGGTCTTGTTAACTGCTATAATGCAAAAAACGCACCAGCGCCCGCCGTATAGAAAAGAGTAGGAGCCGTATAGTATGAGCGTCAATGATACGCACCAGGATCAGAAGATCTCCTTAGATACGGATAACGTAATCGCAAGCAGTGGTTTGAAGCACGAGTCGGCAGAGCGGATCTTTCGCCTGGTGCAATTTCTCCTTGCCAATGAATGCACTCGCCAGGAAGTTTTCGAGCATTTAGCCTCCTCCTATAAATTCGATCGATCCGCTCCCGTAGAGAAGAAAACTTCCCGCAGCGCCGATCGGATGTTTGAGCGCGACCTAAAATTCTTGGAGGATCAGGGCTTTGAAGTGAAAAAGGTCAAAGCCCGCGCCCAACCAACGCGCTATAGTCTTGTGCGTGGATCAGGGCCGAGGGCAACGTTTCTCTTCTCAGAATCGGAGGTCGATAGTCTGGCCCTTCTCTATACGCTTTTTGCCGATCCGAACAATTATGCTCAAATCGACCCCCTACAGCCCCTACCACTTCAGCCTCCCCGTAATCCCTTTGCCGAGGAAATGCTCTCGCTGATCGAAAAACTTGTCTCAACCCTCCCTGACCAACAACGAAGACATTTTGAGCGCTGGGTTCGCAAACCATATATATATTTTAACCTTGCGACGGTTGCCGATTATCTTCCCCATCGTGACACTATCGATACGATTGTCCACGTCATTACCAAACGCCAACAAATTCAATTTGAATACCTTTCCCCTAAAAGCACCTGGGACAAGGTTCTTCACGAGCACGTCGATCCTTACTATGTTATCTATCTCGAAGGACATTTCTACCTGATTGGCTATAGCCATCAGACGGACAAATTCCTGGAGTATCGCATCGACCGTATTAAGAAAGAGAGCCTGAAGCCGGAGCCAGATATGATCGACATGGAGCGTCGCCGCCGTCCCATTGAGTTTCGCTTCTGGCTCGATGGCAGTATCGCGAAACATGGAATCAGTCAACGCTGGCTTACTCAGACGCAGGAACGTGAAGAGGTCTATCTGGATGAGCAGGGACGCCAGCGTCGTCGCGTCCTTGTCCGGGCCAGCGCGTATAATGAATGGCGCGTCATTCAGCAACTACTCAGGTATGGCGAAAAGGCCGAATTGATTGATCCTCCTCATCTACGTGAAGAAATGCGAAAAGCCGTAAACAGCATGTATAAGCTGTATAATTCATACCCTTCTTAAATGTTGCGACACTCTATGTCGTGTAAAAAGAGTGATAAATTGATGCAATTTTGCATTCACTTAACATGTTATTCCCGGCAATGTAGATCGTTATAAATTTAACGGGCAAGGAATCCATGAACAGCGAAAGCCTGCATTTGCAGATTTTATTCTTCACCTTGCATCGAACTTTTGGACCATCACAAACGAATTTTGACGAATTTTCAGCCCATCCCAAATTCATCTTCGAAACGACACCACACGTCGCATACCCCTTCTACAATTGAATTGTCAGGTAGAGCAGAGCCGGAAGCATCCGAACCCAGCCAGTTCTCTGGCTTTACCAGTGTCACGAAAAGCTTCCTGATCAGCATTGTTATCAGGTAAGGGAGGAGTTTTTATGTCTTTTGACGCCGATGAGTTCGGTCTGAGCTATCATAGCGAGGATGGCTCGCCCGTTCTGGCAGAATACATCCAGTATCTCGCTAACAGGCAACTTATCCAGTACAAGCGTATTGTGCATACCGGCGGCAAAGCAGGTGAAAGCCTGTGGACGCACATCATGAACCTGGTCACGACGATTGAGAAACTGCGTCCCCTTTTTAAACTCACGGATGTTGAGATGCGTGTCCTTCTGCTCGCGCTCACCATCCACGATCTGAATAAGCTCGCGGAATACCGCAGGCCGGGAGGTGCCACCAGAGATCTTAGCTATGCGAATGCTGTCACCAGCGAGAACATTGAGACAGAGCTGAAAGAGAAGTTAAAAGTTGGCGCGTTCTTTCGCGAGTGGGAAGATTACCTTAATGATATCAAATACCTGGCCGATGGCCATCAGGAAAAAGCTCTGGCGATCAGTCAGATCGATGCCAGGCACTTGCAGGGCTGTCGACTTGAGGAAGATCGTCTGGCTGGGCCGCTAAAATTCTTGATGAAGATCGCTGACGTCACCGATAATTCCCACTCAGGAGATCACACCAGTTGGAATGAAAAACATGTTCGCGACAAGCTGATTAACCACGTAAACACGGCCCTGGGCGAATCCAGCATACCTTTCCGCTATCGCTTTATCGGGCATCGCATCGCAGAACAACGCGGCATTCTGACAAACGTCATTCATAACCAGCTTGTTGCTTACCTGCGCGAACGCTTCGGGAAAGCAGCTTGTATAGATCTCCTGTACCATCCAGAGGGTGTGGATTACCTGCTGGACAAACGTGTTGCGCTCTCCTGGACAGCCGAGATGCAGCAGGAGATTGCCGAACGTATCCGCCTGCGTTTTGCCGATTTGCAGTCCAGAGATCTGGAGAAGTTCATTAAAGCGGCTCCCTCCGGGATTCATGTTGATGACGCCGCAATTCAGAGCGAGGCACCATTGTGTGATATCTTCCAGATTATCAGCAATACCGTCGAGCGCAAGCGGTATGCCCTGGATTG
>DASSXK010000147.1:0-4203 GCA_035703945.1 Ktedonobacteraceae bacterium
CGTGGATGGGGAGAAAGCAATACTGCAAGTTTCAATCGCACTCGCGACTTTTTCCCCTTCTAAAGGACATGCAGGTCATGTCCCTGCTGGCCCCTGGTTTGCGTTTCAATCGCACTCGCGACTTTTTCCCCTTCTAAAGGGACCACTGCCTCGTAGGGCCTGGGAAGCCAGTTCATCAAGGGCTTTGCGAGGCAGCCGTAATGCCCGTATATTTTTGGGCGTTTTTGGCTTCCTTCAGGTTCGAATGTAACTGGGATTGAGCATCTAGAAGAGCCTCTCAGGCGCTTCGCACGATTTTGCGAGGCAGCGAGCCTGGAAAGTTCACCGCTTCGTGCCTCGCAACTATTGTTAAGCTTACATCAGTTCCTTAATATCATTCTGACGTCTGGCTTCCTGACTACCATACACACAATATAACATATAATATGCATTTATACCACTATTATGCACATAAAGGCTATCCTGAAGCCTACATCCTGCTACTCGTGACCCCCGAACCCCTTATTTTTTAAAACGTTAGTGGGTCCAGGGAGGCGAAGCTTCCCTGGCGGGAGCTTGAGAGCAGCGCCCTCAATCGTCCTTCTCGGGTCCCGTCCTCTCTCGTCCTTCAACGAATTTCTTCTATCTTCCAAAAATTGGTCGCAAAACCACACCACTTTCGGGAATTTCTGGATCTAATCTAATATACCGATTCCTTTCCATTCCTTTTTCTTGCCTCCTTATTATTCCTCTCCTCTGCTTTTTCGCGTAATATTGAACGCCGCCGCGTGCAGACACTCACTCAGCTACAAACTGCATCCATGTGCTATAATATAGGGTATGAAATTGCATTGTTTCAGCTTCAAACCGCACAATTTGCGCCCATTCCGCCGCGCCACAGTTGAGCGTTACCTGCTTGCAGCCGGGTAGCGGCGCTTCCACCTGCGCAAAATCACAAACAACATCGGCGACTCTCAGCCATCTCCATTCCCCATACCACCATGATTTTCAGAGACCGAGAGCCGCCAGAAGATAGAACCACCACAGACAAGTGTGCTATTAATCCCGCCCGAACCTGCTCCAAGTGTGATACCATATCACCAGATGGTAGCTTCTTCAGCGCCAATCAGTATGTTATGCAATGACAGGCAGTTGAACGGTTTGGACGATTTGGACGGTCGGGAGCTATTGGGAGAGAAATCCAGATGGATATAATGAATAAGCTTGCCAGCCTGGCAAAGCGCTACGAAGAACTTAATACACTGATGTCACAGCCCGATGTGCTCGAAGACATCCCTCTGCTACAACGCTACGGCCGCGAACATTCCGAGCTGGAAGATGTGGTTCAGAAATACTATGAGCTGGAGAAAAATGATCAGCAAATAGCTGATGCACAGGAAATGTATAACGATGGCGATGATCCCGAAATGCGCGATCTCGCCTATGAAGAGATAGAACAGCTCAAGAATCATAAGGAACAACTGCTGGAAGATGTCCAGGTCGCCTTGCTACCGAAAGATATAATGGACGAGAAGAATGCGATCATTACGATCCAGGCCGGCGCAGGCGGTGATGAAGCCGCTCTCTTCGGCTACGAACTCTTCCGCATGTATTCCCGCTACGCCGAAAATCGCCGCTGGAAAATCGAGATTCTCGATAGCAACGATACCGAGCAAGGTGGAATCAAAGATGTAACCTTTGTCGTTCGCGGCAAGGGTCCTTATAGCCGCTTGAAGTATGAGGGTGGCACGCATCGCGTTCAGCGCGTGCCTGTCACGGAGTCCAATGGACGTATCCATACTTCAACGGTCAAGGTGATCGTGCTGCCTGAGGCCGACGACGATATCCAGATCGATATTAAAGATAATGAGATCCGCGTGGACGTCTATCGCTCCACCGGACACGGCGGACAGAGCGTCAATACGACCGACTCGGCCGTGCGTATCACTCACTTGCCAACTGGACTGGTCGTGACCTGTCAGGACGAGAAATCGCAGCTTAAGAATAAAACGAAAGCGATGGGCGTGCTCAAGGCCCGGCTGTGGGACCTCGAAGAGGCCAAACGCCAGGAGGAATTGAGCAAGAGCCGCCGCTCACAGGTCCAGACCGGCGATCGCAGCGAAAAAATCCGTACCTATAATTTTCCACAGGATCGCGTCACCGATCATCGGATCGGCCTGACACGACACAATCTACCCGGCGTGCTCAATGGTGAGCTCGACGAATTTATTGATGCACTGATCACAGTCGATCAGGCGGACAAATTGCAGCGTATGTTCGAAGAGGAAGTTCCGGTTAAGTAGGGAGGGGGAGAGCCCACGACTGTGAAAAAAGAATTGTTCTACGGGGAGATGTGCTGCACACCATCCCCCCGCGAAAGGCAGGATAGACTTCATGACACAATTAGTAGTCGGACATGTAGAAACTAACGAGTATACACTTCCAGAGCTTAATCCCCCCTACCGCTTGCTTTTGGGACCTGGCCCCTGCAATGTCGATCCGCGTATCCTACGGATGGCGGCGGCACCACAGTTGGGGCATCTTGATCCCGAGTTCTTTAAAATTCTGGAAGACACCGCCGAACTGCTGCGTTGGACCTTCCAGACCAAAAATGAACTGACCCTCTGCGTCTCTGGGTCCGGTTTCTCGGGAGCGGAAGCGGTCCTGAGCAACCTGCTCGAAGATGGCGATACAATGATCGCGGGCAGCCTGGGTTTCTTCAGCGGTCAGATCGTTGAGATCTCTTCGCGAGCAGGGGCAAAGGTCGTCAATCTGGAGACCGAACTGGGCAAGCCACTGACCGCTGAAACGCTTGAGCGAGCTTTCCAGGAGAATCCAGGCGCGAAGCTGTTTGCAACGGCGATCGCGGAGACCTCGACGGGTCTGCTGCAACCACTGGAAGAGCTGGAGCGCGTTACTCACGCCCATGGAGCTTTATTTGTCGTAGATGCGGTATGCGGTCTTGGCGGCGTACCACTAAATGTAGATGAGATGAAGATTGATGCCTGCTACGCGGGCAGCCAGAAGAGCCTGGGAGCTCTCCCCGGTCTGGCTCCGGTCACACTCAATGAGCGGGCAATTCGCGTAATCAAGAATCGCAAGCGTCCGGTACAGACCTACTATCTCAATCTGGAGGCCCTGCATAACTACTGGAGTGGAGCGCACGTCTATCATCATACCGCGTGCAGCAATGTGGTGTACGGAATGCGTGAGTCCTTACGTATGATCCACCAGGAGGGTCTGAAAGAGCGTTGGGCGCGTCATCAGCGCAACGGCGACGCCCTGAAGGCGGGTCTGAAAGTAATGGGGCTGAAGCTCCTGACCGAGCCAGGCTATGAGCTGTCTGTCCTGACGGCGATCTTGCTGCCCGATGGCGTCGACGAGCCAAAGGTTCGCAAACTGCTGCTGGATGAGTACAGCATTGAGATCGGCGGCGGCTTCGGGGCGCTCAAGGGACGACTGATCCGGATTGGACTGATGGGATACAACTCCACACCGAAGAATGTCTATACGATACTCTCGGCCCTGGAACATGTTCTGCCCCGCTGCGGTTTCCAGTTGGAGGCCGGTGCATCACTCAAGGCGGTAGATGCCTTCTACCAGAGCCACAAGTAAGTAAATAACCTGAGAGATTTCGCCGTTCGGTTCCAAGGGACTGGACGGCGAAATACGCTCTTCTGAACAGTTGAGGATACAATGTCATTCGAGCAGCCACAATCGATTCGGACCGTTTTTTTTGATGCTGGTTTTACGCTGGTTCACCCTAAACCATCGATGCTGGAAATCTGTCAGCAGGTCTGTGCGAAGCTCGATCTCCATCTCCGCCTGGACCAGTTACGAGATCGGATGCGGGACGCGGAAGATTTTTTCCTGCGCCAGTCTCGCCAACGTCGGCATCTGTGGTCCAATGAAGATATGATCAACGAATTCTGGCTGGATTACTATACCAATCTGCTCCGTCCATTTGTTGAAGAGCATGATGAGAAACGCCTGACCGAGTTGGCAAACGCGATCGTAATTGAGTTTGATCAGCACACTAGCTGGCAGTTGTATCCGGATGTCATCGAGACGTTGGAGACCCTGAAAGCCCACGATTATATACTGGGAGTGATCTCCGATTGGGGCATCTCGCTCGGCTCTATTTTGCGCCATCTGGGGGTGACACGCTATTTCGACACCCTGATTATTTCGGCCGCTACACGCTACGCCAAACCCTCAGCCCAA
>DASSXK010000181.1:0-9319 GCA_035703945.1 Ktedonobacteraceae bacterium
TCGGCCGGTCTGAGCCACTCGTAGCCCTTTTCCTCCAGCTCAAATGCCAGTTCTTTCCCACCAGACTTGACGACGCGGCCATTGAACATAACGTGCACGAAGTCAGGGGTAATGTAGTTCAGCATACGCTGGTAGTGGGTAATCAACAGAACGCCCATGTTGGGGCCGGTCAAGGCATTGACGCTCTCGGATACGATACGCAAGGCATCAATATCCAGGCCGGAGTCGGTCTCGTCCATCAGAGCGATCTCAGGCTCAAGCAGGGCCATCTGAAGGATCTCGGCGCGCTTCTTTTCACCACCGGAGAAGCCATCGTTGATCGCGCGATTGATAAAGCTGTTATCAACTTTGAGGAGACGCATTTTCTCTTTCAGGAGGTTGCGGAACTCGGCAGGTGGAACGCTGCGGCGCTTGCCAAGGCGGCCCGTGGGCTGTTCGCCTTCTTCAACCGGCTTGTTACCTTCGCGAATCGCTTCCAGGGAGCGGCGCAGGAAGTTGGCAACGCTCACACCAGGAATCGACATCGGATACTGGAAAGCCAGGAACAGGCGCATGCGGGCGCGGCGATCGGGGGAATATTCCAGGATGTTCTCACCCTTGAACCAGATCTCGCCTTCTGTCACTTCATACTTGGGGTTGCCCATGACAACGTTTGCCAGGGTGCTTTTGCCGGACCCGTTTGGTCCCATCAAAGCGTGAACTTCGCCCTGACGTACTACCAGGTCAACACCACGCAGAATTGGTTTGCCTTCGATATTGGCATGAAGGTTCTTAATAATTAACTCAGATCCCATTACAAGAGAACTCCTTAATTTTTATGTGCAGCCGCTGACGTCTGAATGTCCGAAAGAGCAATAAATTGCGACGCAATACTATGCGTGCTTTCATTCTCTGCCGAGGCATGCATTAAATCTGCCAGCGTCATGCTATCAAGTGTTTGAGCGACGGCATCACGCACTTTCGCCCAAAGAAACTTTGTTTTACAAGAGTCGAGGAAACCACATATCTGGTTCATTTCGCCTTCGGTCGCACAGATCATAGGCGCGATCGGACCCTCAAGCACACGTACTATTTCACCCATCGTGATACTCTCAGGATTGCGATTCAACCGGTAGCCACCATGAGCGCCACGGGTACTGCTCACTAACGGAGGCTCGGCCTCGCGCAGCAACTTTACCAGTTGCTCAAGATACGCTAACGGAAGCGTCTCTGCTTGCGAGATGTCAGTCAGTGAACGTGGACGTTCGCCATAGTGACGAGCCAGGTCAACCATGATCCGAACGCCGTACTCACCCTTAGTGGAAACTCTTAACATCATGGCTATTCCCTTTCTCGCCAGCCTCAATGCCATATTCGTGCAAATATTGAAAGAGCAATTTATCTAACACTCATTCACCTGTAGCAAATCATTCAGCCAGCAAAGCGAACCGGCTTGCCAGGGCATCTGCGCTTGAAGCAAAAAACATTTCAAAGCACTCACTGGTCACTTGCTCACTGGATTGTAATATTTTGCCATCTTTTCAGCGTTGGAGCTTTTCCTCACTTTGATGGCCCGCACGACATGTCAGCTCACTTGTCTATCTGATTGACATACTGTCTATCTCTAGCATTGGGGAGTACCCGCCTGCTTACGACGTAACGATCTGTCCAATCCTATTAATCCGACCTATTCACTAGGATATATTTTAGCACTTATCCATGCCGAGCGTCAACCATCACTCTCTAAATTGGCTCTCATTAAAGGAAAACCGAGAGGCACTGCGTTTTATGGAGATAAAAAATGAGCCACCTTTTTTCAGGTGACTCATTTCCAACAGGCGTTCTTTATTAATAAGTAAGATTTGAATATATTTTTTTAAAGAAGATCAGCCGGTTTACGTCCAATGATAATCTGACGGGTACCTTTGCCAACGGGAGCCCATTTATAGCTGCCATAGAAGGCTTCAATGCTAAAACCTGTTGCCAGGAACAGCAACTGAAGTTCGCGTGGAAAGAAGGTGTGCATATCCAGGCGTGTCAGGTAGCGTTCATGTTCGCCGGTTGTTTCGTAGAAACGTTCGTGGGTCCAGGTAATATGCTGGTTTTGCTCAATGGGATCATATTTACGGCTGCTGTACATGAGCATGGTGGACTCGGAGCCGAGATCTTCAACTTCGTCCTCCAGATAGACATAGGAGGGACGATTGAGGGCGTTGCTCAGGTAATCCAGGTCGGGCATCATTACATCAACAACAAAGTGTCCGCCGGGTCGCAGATGGTTCCAGGTGGCTTTGAAGGCGCTGAGTTGGGATTCCAGATAGTACAGGTGCGAAATTGAATTAAAGGGGAGGATTACAAGGTCAAATTTTCCCTGATTAGGCAGGGAAAAGTCTGTCATGTCGCCTTCGTGCAACGTCAGGCGCGGCAGCGCCTCGGGTAGCTCTCGCGTGGCTTTACGCTGATAAGCTGCCAACATATCGGAAGAAATGTCGAGGCCCTCAAGCTTAAATGGAGTTGGCAAGCGCAGAAGTTCCAGGCCGATGCGACCACTCCCACAGGCCAGCTCCAGTACATGTTCGGGCTGGAAACGGGCCAAAAGTTCAATCCAGAAAGGCACATCTTGCTCAGTCTGGCTCTGGTAAGCGAGATCATAGTCGCTTACTCGTTCGTAGTATTCCCCTACCGCATAGGGCATGGTTCACCTCAGATGAAAACAAGGCAAAAAAAAATTGTCGTTTAATAAAAAATGGAGACAAAAAATGGAGTTTTATGCTTATGAAGGATGGTTCGATATCGAAAAGCTCCACGCATAACTACCTGCTATAGCTTAGCACAATGGAGGTTATTTGCGCAATGGCTTGCGAATTGTAGGGAAAATATGGGGACACCTCATGCCTCGACAAAGGGCGGTTGCCCTTTGCAATCCAACTTTTCTCTTTGCTATTCTATTCGACAGTGACTTGTTGGAATGACGTACAATGCAAGAATGTAGAAGCGCATATCACCGCTATTAGTTGAGGAGAATTTTAACGCGATGCCATTACCTTATAAAACGATCAAGGAAGCGGCCGAGGCACTTCGATCCGGTCTCACTTCGCCGCATGAGCTAGTGGAAGAGGCTTTCAAACGCATTGATGAAGTAGATGACCGACTTGAGGCTTTTGTGACCTTGATGCGCGATGAGGCACTTGCCGATGCCGATATGATCGAGCGCGAGCAGTTCACAGGTTTCTTCCGCAGTCCCCTGTCTGGAATACCGGTAGCGATTAAAGATCTTATCTCGGTCAAAGGGGTACGCACGACGGCTGGCTCCAAAGTTCTTGCCGACTATATTTCACCTGAGGATGCGATGGTCGTGGAACAGCTTCGTAAGGCTGGCGCGATTATTATAGGTAAGACCAACACTCACGAGTTCGCTTACGGCACCTATACGCCTCCAACGCGCAATCCCTGGGGCCTGGAACATATCCCCGGCGGCTCCAGCGGTGGATCAGCGGTGGCACTGGCCGCAGGGATGGCACTGGGAGCAATTGGCTCCGATACCGGCGGCTCTATCCGTATTCCGTCCGCCTGCTGTGGCGTGACGGGTTTGAAACCAACCTACGGTCGCGTAAGCTGCTACGGGGTTATTCCTTTAAGCTGGTCGCTTGATCATGTGGGACCGATGGCACGGACCGCTGAAGACTGCGCGATTCTCTTCGATGCGATCGCCGGATACGATCCACGCGATCCCAATAGTATCTCAGGACCCCCAACTCGCTCCGCCGTGTCTTTGATTGATGGTCCGGCCGGACGTAACCACGGCTCGCTGCAAGGTCTCACCCTCGGAATACCGCAGGAAGAATTTTTTGCTCCGCTGAATCCAGAAGTGCGTGCAGCCTGGAAAGGCGCGATCATGGTGTTGCAGGAAGAAGGAGCCGAAGTACAAGACGTTGAGCTACCAACGGCAACAATGGAGCTTTATCGCACGATTCAAGGGCCAGAAGCGACGCTTTCTCACCTGGAAGCGGGCTGGCTGACAAACAAAAAAGAACTATATGGGGAGCATACCCTCCAGGCCCTGATGAGAGGCAATGAGATTCCCGCCGTCGATTATCTACGTGCTCAGCAGCAACGGAGGACTTTTTCCAGTTCGATGCGCTCGGTTCTGCAAAACCAGGGAATCAATGCTCTGATCCTGCCAACCATTTCAATACCGGCCCCCCTACGTTCACAGGATTGGAAAGAGGTCGAGATCGACGAAGGAATCATGCAGACAACTGGGACGGCCTTGTTACGCTTGAACATGCCGTTCAACCTCTCTGGGCTCCCGTCGATAAGCTTCCCCTGCGGATTCAACCAGGAGGGTCTGCCGCTGGCTGTTCAGGTCGCAGGACGGCCCTTCGAAGAAGCAACTGTACTGCGTATTGCCCATGCCTATCAACGCCTGACAGATTGGCATAGCAAAGAGCCAGCGATTTAAGGATCGGGCCTGAGAAGAGGCATCAGAAGTAATATAGCAAGATGAGCCGCGATAGAGCACTTATCTCGGCTCAGTGTACATACAGCGCGGCCGCCAAGATTGGGTTGACAGTTGACAAACCCTGGTTTTGTCTTGTACTCTATTCACAGAAAGACCTGAAAAAACGTTCGCGTATATTCTGGGAAACCAGTGTAAAGTCATCCATAAGGAGGTGCAGCATATGGAAAAGCACGTTGTACTATCCCTTTTATCAGTTGTGCTTGAATGCACCTTGTCTACCAGCAGTGAAGGTTATGAGCGAACGCAGCCCTGCCAGGTGTTGAAATTATTGATAAACACCTCAACTCCATGTAAGTGCTAAATGGCAGCAGGCAACCCGACTCCTCCTTCCCTCCACGCGGTAGACCCCAGTAACCAAATGACACTCTGCATTTTGACCGTGTGTTTCTATGCTCCATTGGAGGGAAAACTTTGCTACATCAACCGGACACGATGAAAGACCCGGATACACTCGTTGGCGTCGTACTGAACGGCGCGCATGGCATCTACGACGTACATACTGACCAGGGAATTATTCGCTGCACCTTACGCGGAAAACTTAAAAAAGCCTTTGCAGCCTCCCGCTCCACGAAATCCAACCCCTACGGCCCCAAAATTAAAACTAAACGCGAAATCGACGGCTCCTATAGCGTACACCAACGTCAACAAAAAAATACCCCACCTCAGAATAGCAATGAAACAGCCGCCCCCATCCGTTTATCAATTGGAGATTATGTCAAGATTCGCCCGATCGACGCTCAAACAGGTGCCATTGAAGAGATCCTGCCGCGACGCAGCGCGCTTTCGCGCAAAGATGTAGGCTCAACCACCAACAAACAGATTGAGCATACCTTGCTGGCGAATCTGGATCAGGTTGTGCTGGTCTTTGCGACCACCCATCCCAATCCGCACTTTGGTCTGTTGGACCGCTACCTGATGATCTGCGAATCGGCCGAACTCCAGGTCCTGATCTGCCTGAACAAGCTTGACCTGCCACACGAAAGTGACGTCGAGGACGCCGCCGCACGCTACCGCAAAATTGGCTATCGTGTGATGTTCACCAGTACCCAGACCAGCGTAGGCATCGACGAACTCCGAACAGCCTTGCAGGAGCATACAAGCCTCTTCACCGGACCCTCAGGCGTCGGGAAATCATCGCTTGTCAATGAGATTGAACCCGGTATGGCGATACGCACCGGCCTCGTTAGCGACCAGACCGGCAAAGGTAAACATACAACAACCGGCTCCCAGTTGTATCCGTTGTCAAACGGGGGCTGGCTGGCAGATTCGGCCGGTATCCGCGCCCTGGCAGCCTGGAATATTCCCCCGGAAGAGATGGCCCAGGGCTTTATCGAGTTTCGCCCCTTCCTGGGCGAGTGTGAATACTCCGATTGCCTGCATGTAGATGAAGAGGGCTGCGCAATTCAGCAAGCCGTCGAGGAAGAAAAGATCGACGAACGACGCTACAATAGCTATGTGCGGATCGTCACCGAAGAAGAACGCTAAACAAGAGTCCCCCATCAACAAAAAATATGACCAGAAACAAAGAAAAGAGAGCAACCAGCCAATAAAGCCAGGGTTGCTCTCTTTTCTCTTCTTTTTAAACTGCCCGCTTGATCTCTTCAATGAGAGCCTTCACCACGGCTTCATCCTGCTCCTCGAAGACCGTGCGGGGATCAAGCAGAAGCTGATCGCGAAGAATTCTCGTTACAATCGGCAAAGGGCGCGTACGAAGTCGGCGTGACAGTTCGTCCAGGGGAAACGGCACAGTACGAGCATCTATAGCCAGCAGCGTTGTTGGCAGTGTTTCGCCCGGCAACGATCCCCCTCCAACCGTTGAGCTTCCTCGAATCGTACGAGCGGCAATCTCGTTGGCATGTAAACGCTCTATCCAGCTCCGAACGCGGCTTGCCAGCTTCTCCGGACGCGCCGAGATCATTTGCCAGAGGGGAATATGTGTCTCAGCCTCGCCGCGCTGATAATGGCGCAAGGTCGCCTCTAGAGCAGCCAACGTCATCTTATCAATCCGAATCGCCCGCATCAGCGGATGCTTTGCCAGGCGAGCAATCACCTCCGCCTTTCCCACCAGAATACCGGCCTGGGGACCACCCAACAACTTATCCCCGGAGAAGCAGACCAGATCCGCACCCACCTCCAGGCTCTCTTGCGGACGTGGCTCATGTGCCAGGCCATATTGCTCGCTTGAAAGCAAGCAGCCACTACCCAGATCATCCATCACCAGCACACCCCGCTCACGTGCAAGCTGGCCCAGTTCGTGCAGCGGCGTTGACTCTGTAAAGCCCGTGATCAAAAAGTTGCTAGGATGGACACTTAAAAGCAGGGCAGTTCGCTCGCTCAGGGCAGCCTCGTAGTCCGCAATCCTGGTACGATTTGTCGTACCGACCTCAACCAGTTCGCAGCCGCTTTGGCGCATCACATCGGGAATCCTGAATCCTCCCCCGATCTCGACAAGCTGGCCGCGTGAAATAACCACCTCGCATCCAGATGCCAGCGTACTCAGGGCCAGTAGAACGGCCGCCGCATTGTTATTCGTCACCAACGCCGCCTCGGCACCCGTTAGCTCCCGCAACAGTTCACGTACATGGGTATGGCGCGAACCGCGTTCGCCAGCCTCCAGCTCAAATTCCAGATTGGAAAAGCCAGAGCTCACCTGTCGAACCGCTTCCAAAGCGGTAGCACTTAAAGGGGCGCGTCCAAGATTGGTATTGATGATAACGCCGGTAGCATTAATGAGAGGGCGCAAGTGAGGAAGTTGTTCAACCGCTAACTTCTGGTCGGCTAATGCCAGCAAGTCATCGAGGGAAGGACAGGGCAGACCGGAGCGAATCGAAGCCCGGGCCTCATCTAGCAGAGCGCGCAGGGCCTGAATAGTTACAGGGCGCGAATAGTGGGCTGCCAACTGTTGCCCATGAACATCCTGTAAAAGATCATTCACCGAGGGAAGTAAGCGTAATTGAGCCGCAAGATCAATATGCATGAAGCAATATCCCAACAGGAAAAGCTAATAAAGGAAAAGGAAACAATCAATGCAAAGAAAAAAACATCGTAATCGCGAGATTGTTGGCAATTTTTTGCATCACGGACTTAAGATCGGGCTCATTCAACTTACAAATGACATACTGATCTGCAAGCAAGGCACGTAAAATGGGGTACATCAGCTCGGTTTTCACCAGACTATCGGTATCCAGGAGGGGATAATCGCGCTTCAGCAAGAGATGATGATACGGTCGAAGCTTGCCCCGGTACGAGGTTAAAGCAACGACGTTTACCGCGCCTGCATGTCGGCAGAAGGGATCGCCAGAAACTACCAGCGCCGGATGCCAATCTAGAATGCGCTTCTCCTCAATACCGGGAGGCAGGGATGAGTAGCCAAAGTTCACCCAATAGACCATACCGAACTGCACAGGTGTTTGATACGTCAGAGCATCTGGAGCGAGTTCTGGTGGATGAGGCATAATAACTACACATCTTCTGTTCTTTTTAGTAGTAGAGAAACATCACCGAAACAAATCTCAGGATAGGCAAATTGCGCCTGGATTAAGGATGGGCCATTGCAACACTCGATGAGTACGTCGGAACGTCATTCGCTTCGAGTTGCGCTTGGAAACAGGTACAGGTCAAAGGCCAGGCCTGCAAAACAAGACCCAGGCGTTCTTCACGTTCTTCCTGACTCTCTTCTTGAAGAGCGGCTGTGATTGGTTCCATGCTACGCATGTATTGCTCTTTCAATAATGAAGAACGGCTAAAGTCATAGTTTGTCATAAAGAATACCTCTTAAATTCCAAATCCAAACCGCCTACAAAGGCCAAGCATCCAGGGGATACACTGCTATAGGCGTGAGGTATGTAACTTTTCTTTCTCCAATGTTGGAGATTATACCAGCAAATTGCTCAAGAAGCAATCCTTTTTGCTCACAAAAGCCAGATACCTACCTGCAAGTAATATCCCTATGATTGCAGTTTTTCAAATCTATTATAAGCACGTAAAAAAATACTTGACATGGCGCAAATGGTCGGATATAATAGCGAAGTCGATCACTCAGGATGTACAGGCCGCGCACCTTGTGACGAGAGGAAAAGGTAGAGAGTCCTGTATAGGATGAACATCTGGGATTGCAAGATCACACTTCTCAACCTTGGGTAGTTACCAAAGCGGTCAAATGGGACTGACTGTAAATCAGTTGCGAAAGCTTCGGGGGTTCGAATCCCTCACTGCCCACCAAACTCCTGCCCGTGTGGCGCAGAGGTAGCGCACAGTCTTGGTAAGACTGGGGTCATGGGTTCAATTCCCATCACGGGCTCCCGTGGTTCACTGGAGAGATTTCGAATGTAGCATGTCTCTCCAGCGAAATGCCGCGCAGGACGCAAGAGAAACTCTAGCCGTCTTCTGAAAAGATCGTCGCTCCCCATTTTTTTGAATGTAGGGAGTAATGTATAATTGGCGATCAGATATTCGGGAGACGGCTGCTGCATGTCTAAGCCCTTAATTATCTGATTGCAGGTAGAATTTGCAGGAGGAGCCATTTAGGATATGGCGAAGAAGAAATTCGAGCGCACAAAGCCACACGTGAATGTTGGGACTATCGGTCACATCGACCATGGGAAAACCACGCTCACGGCGGCCATTACCAAAGTACTCGCGAACGCAAAACTTGCCGAATACAAAGCGTTTGACACTATCGACAAGGCTCCTGAAGAGCGTGAGCGTGGTATCACGATCTCCATCGCGCACGTGGAGTACGAAACCGAACAGCGTCACTATGCTCACGTGGACTGCCCAGGACACGCCGACTACATTAAGAACATGATCACCGGCGCA
>DASSXK010000192.1:0-5732 GCA_035703945.1 Ktedonobacteraceae bacterium
CCCTCTGAACCATTTAAGCGTTGTTGCATTTTAAGCGTCCACGGATCATTCAGGCTCAGTAGCGAACCGTTATAGCTCACATACATTGTCTGATGAACGTTGTCGTAGTTGCCGTAAAAACCATCATCAACTCTTACCCCAGCAGCCATCAAATCCACAAGCACAGGCGTGGCGTTTGGTTGCTGAAAGTTGAAATGGAAGACAACGGCGGTGTCTGTGATCTGTGCAGATACCAACGTCATTGGGACGCCTTTTGAAACTATCGTCTGCTGAACGTACAGCATCCGCATTTTAATATCCATATGAACCATAAAATCGAAGTCGAACGGAGCCGAGGTAGTAAGCGGAGTATTGCCCCCCTGAGCATACTCGGCGATACCATTAAAGTGCAAATGTACATTACGTTGTATGCTCCCAATGCCACCCATTCCTATCGATGCTGGCGAGTTAAAGTATTCTACTCTGAACATTTTGCCCGTAGCCGTGTCCATTACTCCAGAAGAACCTTGTTCCTGTAGATTCGTATCCGGTGAGGATTTTCCCGTCGCGGTTGACAATGTGACATAGCCTGAATCCAGGCTATTTTCTCCCTCCAATCCCTGGCTAAAATGGCCATCCTTCTCCTTCTTCAAGATCTGATAGGAGACCGAGAGTCGAATAGAATCGGTGTAGGCGGCCTGAACGATGACCGTAAAGTCACCTTTGACCTGCTTTTGTGCAATCGTCTGATACAGTTTGTGCTGGCATACATAATGCAATCCAGCATTCACATCCAATAAGCAGGCTGGCTTGCCAGGGGAATACACAGATGTAGGCGATGGGACAGGGGTAACATGAAGGCTATTTGACACAGGTGAAGGTGCCTGATTCTTTTTACTCGCCCCGATATAGATCCCCCTGGAAGACGGCAAAACAGCCATAATGCAAACAAAAATGATCACCAGAACCAACGCGGTCGCCACCGCTGTACGCGAGCGTGACCGAAAGGGGGGAGGAGCAAACACTGGCATCATCCTGAGATGGGAAGGTTGTGTGCCATGTAAAATGCCTCTGAAGGCAAACAAGCTTCTTTTCTGCTGGCCCAATGGAACAGACAGGACCAACAGCGGCTGAACGGGCGGCAGGGCGCGAATAGATTGCTGCATTCTTTCATAAGCCAGCGCCGTCGCTGCGCAGCTCGCACAAGTAGCCATGTGAGCGTTAAGGCTGACACGTTCGGTCAGGGTAAGATCTTGCGGATGACGGGCTGCGATCATCCTCTCCCAATGGGAGCAGGTTTGTAATTGTGTCATAGCTAGATCATCCCCTTTCCAGTTTGTATAGAGAAAGAACCTTGCTCAATCTCTTCATAGGCCTTGCGAAACTGCTCACAGCCGCGCTTCACATAGACGCTCACGCTTTTGATACTCAGTGAAAGCAGGTCAGCGATCTCACGTTGGGAAAAGCCACCTTCAAGCTGAAGCAGCAGACAGGCCCGATATTTAGGCGCAACTTTTGCCAGGGCTGCCTGAATATGCTCAGCTTCGGCTACACGCCCCTCCATCGTTCCCAGATAACTGCTGCTCTTTGGCAGGTCATGTGAAAGGAATAAGGCGGGTGGCTTGCGACCACGCAAATGATCAATTGCCAGATTGGTAGCGATGCGATAGAGCCAGGGGCCAAAGCGGGTCTCATCTTGAATCGTAGGCAACATGCGCCAGGCTTTTAAGAAGGTTTCCTGGGCCAGGTCGCGTCCTTCTTCTTCATTTCCCACCATGCGGGCCAGGTAGGTACAAATCCGGCCGGTATAATACTGGAATAGCATATAAAACGCCGCGCTATTCCCGGCGCGCGCTTGCCGGACCTCATTGAGCAAAGGCACCATCTTGGTGTCTTCAGGCTCGGTCATAAAGCGAGGAGAGCTGCGCGAAAGCTTAAACACAGCATATCCCTTTCAGTACACCCAATAAACATTACATTCAGGATAAGGCATGAAAATTGCAATTCACATGTATTTATTTACCTGACCTCTAAGACGCTTCCCTGATTAAAAACCCGACAACAGACAAAAAGGGATACAGGAAATCCATCGCCAGCTTTCAGGGGGGATACAGCTCATTTTTGCGGGGATGCTGAAGAAGAGCAAGTACGAGGGACAACTTTTTTATCTCTACACTTTATTAGATCCCATTTTTTCCAAATATGGGGTGGTTTTTGGACCAATTTTTTAGAAGATCGAAGAAATTCGCTACAGTGGCTTCAAACTTGAGCAGAGACTCAAGACATGCTACACTAAAAACAACTATTGCTTTTGCGTACAGAAAAATCTCTTTGAGAAGCGAGAACCATGTATGACCCTGGCCGATAATTTCTGCTCCAATTGCGGTGCATCCAATCCTTCTGCCGCGACAAGCTGCCATAATTGCGGACAATCCTTGCTCACGACCTCAAGTCAATCCCAGAGTAACGAAACGGGCCAGCTAGCACCCAACCATCTGCTCAAACAACGCTATCGAATCCTGAGACAGCTCGGCCAGGGAGGCTTTGGGGCGGTCTATCAGGCGGCCGACACACAGCTAGGCGATAGACTGGTTGCGATCAAAGAGATGAGCCAGTTTAGCCTGCGGGCCAGCGAACGAGCAGAGGCGATTGACGCTTTCCGGCAGGAGGCGATTTTGCTGGCCGGTCTGACCCATCCCAACCTGCCACGCGTCTACGAACAATTTGAAGAGCTGACCCGCTGGTACCTCGTGATGGATTTTATCGAGGGCGAAACCCTCGAAGATCGACTAAGCAAGCAAGGTCCAATGGCACTTTCCTTGCTTGAGAAACTTCAACTGGGAGAGCAACTGGCCGGTGTATTGCACTATCTGCATACACGGCAGCCGCCGATTATCTTCCGCGATCTCAAGCCGGGCAACATTATGTTGACCTCTGATAATCATCCCTATCTGATTGACTTTGGGATCGCTCGCCACTTTAAGCCAGGCCAGATGAAAGATACGATCGCCTTTGGCTCTCCAGGCTATGCTGCTCCTGAGCAATATGGCAAGGCCCAGACCGCAGCCAGCGCCGATATATTCAGCCTGGGTGCAACGCTCCATCAACTCCTGACAGGTGATGATCCTTCAGAGAATCCCTTCACATTCTCTGAGCTTGAGACCAGGAATGATCCGGCGCTACAAGCATTGAATACACTGCTTGTACAGATGCTTCATCTGAATCGTGTCTTGCGGCCCGCTTCAATGCTCCAGGTCAGGCAGGAGTTGGAGCGAATCATCGAACTGACAAAAAATCCTCAAACGATCTCGGCTGCAACCAGACAGGGCGTGGCCCTGCAAAATATCGTCATCCCTGGTCTAATAGAGAATCCCACGGCCCTTCCCTTTGGAAGCTTGATCTATCAGCATACAAAACACATCACAAGCCAATCCTTTGAAAATGCCATCACGGACCTCGTCTGGTCCCCCAATGGGAAACGAATCGCTTCAAGCAGCCGTGACGCCACAATCCAGATCTGGGATGCCCTGAGCGGCGATAATCTACAAATCATCACGACCGATCAAGGGCAGAACCACAACTTTATCAACTGTCTGAGCTGGTCCCCTGATGGAAGCCTGTTAGCTGGCGGAGGTACCAGCCGAAATGCCAGCATCGAGTTGTGGGATGTCTACACGAATAATCAAGTCGCAAGCTATACCAATCATAAAAAGTGGATCAATGATCTGTGTTGGTCCTCAGATGGTAAATGGTTGGCCTCAGCCAGCAATGACCACAGCATCCAGATTCACGACACCCGAACGGGTGAGTTGGAGGTCGAATACATGGAGCCGAGTAGCTGGTGGAAGCCCAGCCAGCGCCTGTTTAAGAGCCTGAGCTGGTCGCCCGACAGCATCCACCTGGCTTGCGGCGATGATGAAGGCAACATTCATATCCTCAACGTGGAGACGGGGGAACGCATCCAGTTTTACCATGTGCATAGCGCTGCCGCTTCTTATGTCAAATGGTCGCCGGTCGGAAATGAAATCGCGGTCTGCGGGGGATTTTCCGATGCGAATATCTACATCTGCGAAGCTATGACCGGCCAGATTCGTCGGACCTATCAGGGCCATCGCGGAACCTATAATCGCGTTGTCTCGCTGGCCTGGTCGCCCGATGGTCAGCTCATCGCCTCAAGTGGAGGCAGACCCGATAGCCGCATCCAGGTTTGGAACGCCCGGACAGGAGTCAGGCAGCAATTCTATAGCGGACACGATAGCGACATCAATGCCCTGAACTGGTCGCCCGATGGCCACTATATCGCCTCAGGAGGGGACGAAGGGATTATCCAGGTCTGGAAGGCATAGTAAGATTGAATCTGCCTCGTAACAATATCGCACCTTCCAACGTTTTATCCTGTAAGAGCAAAATTACCTCAGCAACATACTGCCACAAATGCTCGTCGAAAGGATCACCTCATGAGTCAAACATGGTATCAGGGCTATATCCAGCTTGCTTTCCGGATCGGGAAGAAGATCCAAAAGTTCAACGACAGCCACTTTGTCGATGCCTACTACGGCCCACCAGAATGGAAAGAGGAAGTCGAACAGGAAGGCGAATCTGACAGCGGCAAATTGGTTCGAGACGCGCTCAAACTTGCGGATACATTACCAGATCAGGATTTCGAGCCCAGACATACAATCTATCTAGGCAAGCAAGTTCTTGCGATGGAAACGCTTGCACGCAAGTTCGCGGGCGAAACCTTCTCGCTCGAAGATGAGGTACAACGCTGCTTCGATATCCGCCCGGAATGGATTCCTGAAAGCCAGTTTGAAGAGGCCCTAAAAATATACGAAGAGGTCCTACCTGGAACAGGCAGCCTGTTTGAACGTCGCCAGAGCTACAAAAAACGCCATGAATTAGCGCCCGAAAAAATTCATCTCCTGCCAAAAATCCTGAGGCGTACGATGGATGAAGCCGGTCGCCGCACGCGCTTGCTTGTCGATCTACCCGCAGGGGAAGAAATAGAAATTAACATGGTCAAGGACAAACCCTATGGAGGAGCCTGCTGGTACCTTGGCAATTATCGTTCGCTCATCGACGTTAACACGGATCTGCCAACGAATTTAAGCACGTTGATGGATCTAATCACGCATGAAGGCTATCCCGGACATCACACAGAGGCAGTCTTGAAAGAGCAGCATCTCTATCGCGAATGTGGACACCTCGATCAGTCCATCCTGCTTTTGACGACTCCCCATTGCCTCGTCAGCGAGGGGATCGCGATGCTGGCCGGGGAGATGATCTTTTCGCCCACAGAGATAGAGGAGTGGATGGCGGAAAATATCTATCCAGAACTTGGCATGGAGCCCGATACGGTAGGGAGCACCAGACTCTATCGCGCCAGCGAGCTACTGGATGGGGTCTGGTGCAACGCGGCCTTTATGCTCAATCAGAAACGACCAGACGAGGAAGTCATGCAGTACATGCAAAAATATATGCTCTTTAAGCCTGAAGATGCACCCAAGTACCTGGAATTCCTCAAAGTTCCCTTCCAGGAGGCCTATGTTTTCACCTACTATTATGGGAAACACCTGATGGAGACCTGGCTCCAGGGACAGGACAAGCACGAAGTCTTCCGACGCTTCCTGAAGGAGCAGATGATGCCGTCGGATTTCTTGAAGTAGAGGGAAGATCAACTTTCAATGATCTAGCCCTATATAAAAGCGCGGAGGGCCATCCCAAAGCCGGGACAACCCTCCGCGTTTGTCTAT
>DASSXK010000357.1:0-10077 GCA_035703945.1 Ktedonobacteraceae bacterium
GAATGTTGCCAAAGAATACGGCGTCTACAAAGAAAAGAGCATGTTTGGCAAAAAATACATGGGCGTCGATCGACAGACCTTCCTGATCGATAAAGATGGCATCGTGCGCAAGGTCTGGCGCAAAGTCAAACCAGACGGCCATGCCGACGAAGTTTTGGATGCGGTCGATGCGCTTTAATTGGTCGTTAGATATGCCAGGAAGTACGTTCTAGTGCCATTCTGGTAGAGGTTTTACGCGCACATTTGGTCCTGCCTTTATATTTGTTCTGGTCACTTGATACGTGTTAAACTTTGACAGGATTGTTTCACTGTATCTTGTTCAGGTTTATCGCTTTATCATTCCTGAAGAGTTACCAGTAGTATTGTAAAGGATATGTGTGTTGCGTAATCAAACGACCTCTGCCAGACTTATCCTGGCACTGATTTGTGGTGTTGTCGCGTTTTCACTTACGGCCTGCTTTGGAATCAATTTTGGCGCAGCGCCTGCCAGCACTCCGACCAAGGCCGCGCAGCCAGCCGTTCCAACTCAGCCACCACTGACGACCTTCAGTGGCGAACATTTCACGATCAAGTATCCGCAGACCTGGAAAGTCAATAAGGATGCCACGAGCGTGACCTTCTCAGAGCCCAATGGGATTGCTTACTTCCGAGTCAACTTTACCCCAAATCCCGGCGGTTTTGTCAGCCCTTCTCAGCAGGTCCAGGTTGGCCTTCGCGCTTTCCAATCTCAGGCCAAAGACTACAAGCAGCAGAGTATTGCCAGTTCCACGACCGTTGCGAATACCCCCTGGTCGCAGGGATCGGCAACCGGTTCCGTGACCGTTCAAGGCAACGTTGCTGTGGCACGGGTCGTCGTTCTAGGCACCAATCATCCTCAGAACGATGCCAATACAATGGCCTATACGATTGCCTACACGACGGCGGATCAGCTTTTCCCCATTGCCAATACCACCTACTTCCAGCCGATGCTGCAATCATTCGCCTTTAATCAGGCATAAGCAGCTTCCGCTGGTTTCGTTTCTTCGTGCTAAATCAAAGAGTCAGTATAAGTTCGGGACGTCACACAGTTGACAGTGGCGTCTCGAACTTATATAGTTTAGATATACGTAATTATGTAGATCAACTAGGTCAACAATAGCAGCGCGGATTGACGCACTGGCGCGTCCTCCTCCTGGGACCTGGTGCCGCATTGAAGGAGAGATACGCATGCCTTCTAATCCTGACGAGAAACAAAAGAAAAGCCTTGTCGATCTTGGCCCCGGCGTGGGAAGCAAGGTCGAGCATATCAAGGTTGAAAGTCAGCAGTTGCGCGGACAGATTATCGAGGAGTTGCAACAGGATAGCCCTCGTTTCTCGGAGCCGCAGGTGCAGCTAATCAAGTTCCACGGTATTTATCAGCAGGAGAATCGTGACCTGCGCCAGGCTCGCAAGGCCGCTGGCTCTGAGAAGGCCTATCAGTGTATGATTCGCTCTCGCATCCCCGGAGGCATCTTGAATGCTGCCCAGTACCTTGTGCATGATACGTTGTCCGATCTTTATGGCGATGGCACGATCCGCATCACGACCCGCCAGGGTCTGCAACTGCATGGTATTCTCAAAGGCGAACTCAAGCCCACGATTCGCGCAATTAACGAGGCCCTGCTGTCTACGCTGGCGGCTTGCGGCGATGTGAACCGTAACGTCATGGCCTGTCCCGCCCCAACGACCGACCGCGCCCACCTTCAGGTTGAGCAGGTTGCTCATTCGCTGGCGATGCATCTCGCTCCCCACAGCCATGCCTATCATGATATCTGGATCGATGGCGAGAAAGTCGATACCGTTGTCCCGCCCTTCACCGAAGTTGAAGAGCCGATCTATGGCAAGACCTATCTGCCGCGCAAATTTAAGATCGGTGTGGCCTTCCCCGGCGATAACTGTATCGATGCCTATACTCAGGATATTGGCCTGGTCGCGCTAACCAACGAGCAGGGGAATCTTGAAGGGTTCACGCTCCTGATCGGCGGCGGCATGGGTTCGACTCACGGTAAATCCGAGACCTTCCCACGCGTCGGCAACGCCTTCTGCTTCGCGACAACCGAGCAGATTCAAGAGGTCGTTGAGACGATCGTGAAGATTCAGCGCGACTACGGCGACCGTACCAACCGCAAGCACGCCCGTATGAAATATCTGGTTGAGGAGCAGGGTCTGCCCTGGTTCCGCAACGAGCTTGAGCAGCGCCTGGGCTATACAGTCGCCGATCCTCGCCCGATTGCCTGGCAAGGAGCTGATGATCACCTGGGCTGGCATGAGCAGGGCGATGGCCGTTGGTACCTGGGCCTGTTCGTGGAGAATGGTCGTATCAAAGATACCCCAACCGTTCGTTTGCGATCCGCTCTACGCCATGTGATGGAGCAGTTTGAGCCGGGCCTGCGCCTGACGGCCCAGCAAAATATCCTCTTCACCGACCTGACTGAGGAGCAGCGTGAGCCTCTGGAAAAAGCCCTGCGCGACTTTGGGGTTGTCGTAGCCGCCGATAAGGTCGGTCCGCGCCGCTTCGCGATGGCCTGTCCTGCGCTTCCAACCTGTGGTCTGGCGCTGGCTGAAGCCGAACGCGTCCTGCCAACCCTGATGGAGCAACTTGAGGCCGATCTGACTGCCCTGGACCTTGCTGACGAGCCCCTGAGCGTCCGTATGACGGGCTGCCCCAACGGTTGTGCCCGTCCCTTCATGGGCGATATCGGTATCGTTGGCCGCACCAAAGATGTCTACAACCTCTACGTCGGCGGCGATTGGGCAAATACGCGCCTGAACACGCTTTATGCCCCTTCTGTGCATTTCAACGATCTCGCCAGCACGATTCGCCCCTTGCTGACTCTCTGGAGCGAGCAGCGACAAGACGAAGAGACCTTTGGGGATTTCTGTGAGCGCATCGGGATCGAACGTTTGCACACCGAGGCCGAGCAGTTAGCCAGGGCCTGATATGTCTTGAGGATGGGAGGGCCGGAGGTCCAATGCCAAAATATTATCCAGTTATGTTAGATGTCCGGGGCCGCAAGGCCCTGGTTATCGGTGGGGATGCCGTTGCGGCGGAAAAAGCGGCCTCCCTGTCCTTGAGTGGTGCGCAGGTCACGGTTCAAAGCGATGCCTTTGCGCCCGAAGTGCTGGCCCTGCACGAGCAACAGAAAATCACCTTGCACAAAAAAGCCTATGCACCGGGCGATCTGGCGGGAGCCTTTGTGGTTGTCGCAACTTCAACCCACGATCCCGCGCTGACCGAGGCCATCTGGCAGGAGACGCAGCAGCGCGGCCAACTGGTCAACATCGTGGATGTTCCCGCCCGCTGCAACTATATCGTCCCTTCGATTCTCCGCCGTGGACAGTTGACGATTGCCGTCTCGACCGAGGGGGCCAGTCCCAGTATCGCCAAACGGGTGCGTCAGCAGTTAGAAGGCCTCTTTCCTTCGGCCTACGATGCCTATCTGCAACTGGCAAGCGCCGCCCGCGCCCTGCTGCGTGAGGCAAATGTGCCCTATGATCGCCGCGATGCCTTCTTTGGTGAATACTTCACCTCGGAAGTTCTAACGCTCCTCTCCGATGGAGAGCATCAGCAAGCTACCACGATCACGGTTGATCTGCTCCGCAAATACACTGTTTCGATTACTGCTGGCGACCTGCTGGCACTCTGGAAGAAAGAGGTCTGAGCCAATGTCAATCGATGTCTATCCCTTCAACCAAACAGCTCAGGCTAACCTTTCATTGCGACAGGCCCATCACAACCTTCCAACCTCGGAGGGCGCGCATGGTCCGGGCAAGGTCTATCTGGTGGGAGCCGGACCCGGCGACCCCGACCTGATAACCGTCAAAGGCTTGCGCTACCTGCGCCGGGCCGACGTGGTTATCTACGATCGCCTGATTGCACCCGAACTGCTGGAAGAGATCAGGCCCGAAGCCGAGCGGATCTTCGCCGGCAAGGGTCCCAAAAAACATACGCTGCCCCAGGAAGAGATCAACGCCCTGCTGGTGGATCGCGCCCGCCGAGGTCTGCTGGTTGTGCGCCTGAAGGGTGGCGACCCCTTTGTCTTTGGTCGAGGAGGCGAGGAGGCCCTGGCCCTGGCCGAAGCTGGTCTACCTTTTGAGATCGTGCCGGGAATTAGCTCGGCCCTGGCCGTTCCAGCCTACGCGGGCATCCCCGTTACGCACCGCGATCATACTCCCTTGCTTACAATCATCACCGGTCACGAGAAGCGCAAGGAAGACCCCTCAACGATCAATTGGCAGGTTCTCGCCCAACTCGGCAAACTTGGCGGAACCCTGGTTATCCTGATGGGTGTTGCCACCTTGCCGAAGATCGCCGCACATCTCGCCGAAAATGGCCTCTCTACCGACACCCCTGTCGCCGTGATTCAGCAAGGCACCGTCAATGCCCAGCGCATGGTTGTCGGAAACCTGGAGACGATCGCTGCCAAAGTAGTCGAAGTGGGTCTATCCTCACCAGCCGTAATTGTCATCGGTTCGGTCGTACATCTGAGCAGTTCGCTTGCCTGGTTCGAGCAAACACTTGTAGAGCAAGGGATTTACGCTTCGGATGGGGCGATCGGATTTGGGGAGTAACTTCTCTGTGTGGCGTATGCTTGTTATTCATCGTCAGGCGCGGTTATTAAGGAGCAAACCCATGATTGCCGTGATTTTTGAAGTCTGGCCCAAAACTGAGCGCAAGCAGGAGTATCTTGATCTGGCCGCCAAACTGCGTCCCCTGCTTGATGAAATCGAAGGATTTATCTCGATTGAGCGTTTCGAAAGTCTTTATGAGCCTGGGAAAATCCTCTCGCTCTCGTTCTGGCGCGACGAGAAGGCCGTCGAAACCTGGCGACGGCTTGCCGAGCACCGGGCAGTTCAGGCCAAAGGACGGGCCGAGGTCTTTCAAGATTATCGCCTGCGGGTCGTCAGCGTCATCCGAGATTACGGGATGACCGAGCGTGAGCAAGCCCCGGACGATAGCCGTCAGGTGCACGGTTAGGTTTTCACCCTGGCTCTGGCAAGGTATAATAGGTGGGCAAAACTCGGACAGGAATGTCTGAAATCTATCGGACTGAGATTGTCGAATCTTTCGTGTTTGATCGTCTCGGTCCAGCCAGAGTTGAGAGATACAAAATTATGAATGCTTTTGATAAAATCCCTTTGAAATTCTCTAAATTGCCCGATATTGACCTGAGCAAAGGACTCAGCATTGCCTATTCCAGAAGTAAGACCCGTCAAATGATGGGCGTGACCGATGCCAATTTCCTGGGTAATGTTCATGGTGGCGTCATCATGCGGCTGGTCGATGAATCGGCCGCCATCGTCGCCATGCGTCATGCTCACCGTAATGTCGTTACTGCTCGTGTCGAGCGCTTCGACTTTATTGCCCCTGCTTATCTGGGCAATGTCGTCACCATCGATTGCGAGATGAGTTTTGTCGGAAGAACCAGCATGGAGGTCGCCGTCGAAGTAACCGCCGAAGATCTGATCACCGACGAGATCCGTAAAGTTGCCAGCAGCCAGGTGATTTACGTCGCGCTGGATGAGCAGGGGCGTCCGACACCGGTCCCTCCCCTCGTACCCGCCGACGAGGAGGAAGCGGCTAAGATCGAGATTGCTCGCATCCGACGCGAACGTATCAAGCACCTGACCGAGGAGATGGCCAAGATCCGCCAGGATCTCTCCATGAACGATAAATCCTCCGCTCAATAAGCTAGCGACCTGTGGCCGATATGCGTCGATCGCAACTCAATCGCCTAAGCGCTTAGCTGTTGCTCAATGTTTCCTGCTTGCTTAAACCTTCCTTGATCCAGTTGAGGTGTTGGACCTGGTGGTGGCCGATTGTTGCCAGGATGCCTCCTACGGTGCTATCGGCCCAGGGCGCACTGGGAACTGGCATCGTAAGCTGCTCGTCGCTCAAGCCTTCAAGGAAGGTCAATGTGCGAGCACGCGTCTTGTCCAGGCTGGCAAGCAGATCATCCAGGCTGCGGTCGTGATTCTCTTCGACGTTTTGCTGATTGCTCTGGTGGACCCAACTGGCAAAATCGGTGCCTTTCCCGCTGCCCCCACCTCTGACGATCCCGATCGGGTCTGCCTCGCCCGCGATGGTGCTTTCCACTAGTCGTACAAAAGCCCGCTCGACCCGTGCGGCGTGAGGAATATGATCTTTCGGGGTCCAGGGGGCGGCTCCAGGAACTTCGCTGTTGGTGCATGGCTGGCTGAGTTGGGCGGGAGTCAGTCCGCGCATAAAGCTCTGAAAGATCTCCATCTGTTTGTTCAACGTGTTGAGAATAACCTCGCGTGTGTATTTTGCCATAGATTTGCTCCATTATATGAAATAGCGGCGTTTTGGGAAACCGCTGTGCTTTACCTAAAAGAGAAAAGCACAGATGATTACAGTTGAGTATAGCACAAATGCAGCCCGGTTGAGATTTGGCCGGGCAATGGGGTTGCAAGGAACTTCGCCCCTTGCCTGGGGCCGAGCCCCGCATCATCCCCCCTTCTCTGCTCCCTTGCAAGGAATACGAGCCCCTGGTCCTCGACTGCTAATAGGGTTGCAAGGGGCGAAGCTCCTTGCCTGGGGCGCGGGGCTGTGCCCCGCATCATCTCCCCTCTCTCCTCGCCGCCGCAGGCGGCCTCCTTGTAATGTCACACTTTCCGCGTAGCGGTGTTAATATAACAGTGTCAATATATCCCAAAGAGCATGTGAAGTAGATGCTGCACTCGCCCTTGGTTGAATAGACCTGTGGTCACAGCCTCGTAGCAAAAGCTTGTCGAAGAAAATCTCTATGAGGAGTGCTATGCCTTTAGAACCACAAAGAGTGGAGAGTTTAGAGGATAATGAGAGTCAAACGGCGCTCTATGAACGCTACGGGCCGCTTATCTTTGGCTACTTGCGTTCGCATATACGCTCATTGGAAGATGCGGAAGATCTCCTGCTGGAGGTATTTGTCGCGGCCCTTGAGGAAGATAATCTTTCCGCCTTTACGCCTGCGGAGCAACTATCCTGGCTAAGAAAGGTTGCCCATAACAAACTCCTCAACCTCTATCGCCAGGGAAGCCGACACCCACAGGTTGCGCTGGATTTCGTTCTCGAAACCATTCTCGAAGAGGAGGACCCCGAACAGCATACCCTTCGTGAAGAAGAGCGCGGACAGCTACGAGCGGCCCTTCAAAAGCTTCCCCCGCTTCAGCAGCAGATTTTGCGGCTACGTTATGGAGACGGACTCCGCTGTCCTGAGATTGCCGTGCTGCTCGACAAACGTGAGGGCGCTGTTCGCAAGCTCCTTTCGCGCAGCATTCTCTTCCTGCGTCATGTCTATCGTGAAGGAGAGAGCCGATGCTAGACCACGATGAACTACTTCCCGAAGAACAAGCCAATCCCGCCGTCATCCAGGAATTGCAAACAATCTACCAGTTGAAGCCTGAAGAGAAGGCCCTGCTGGCGCGTGTTCATCAGCGCCTCTCGCAAAATGAATTTGTATTCCCTTCATCCGAATCTCTTCACGAAAGAGGTCCCGCCCAACCACGTGGAAATATCGCTGTGATCTCTCCTCTGATCCGCCCCGGCAGACGTATCCGGAGATGGAATCGACCTCTTAGCTTGCTTGCTGTCGTGCTCTTTGTCGCGGTGTTGGTTGGCTCGCTTGTGTTCGCTTTTTCCCGCAACCATAGCAGCAGTGTCGAATCTCCTCCTGTGAAAAATATTCATCTCTTCCTGGTTCCTTCAGAAAAGGGCCAGGTTCCCTTACCAGGTGAATGGGAAATAACGCGCTCGCTCATCACGCTGCGTTTGGACAATTTTGGGATCGTCAAGCCGGATGTACGTCTGGCAAAGATCAATGGTCAACCTGGCCTTAAGGTGGATATGCCCGCGATTGGCGATAGTCAGCAGCAAACAATCGATATTCTCACGGAGCCTGGAGTCCTGGCTTTTTGGGGCACGGGAGCGAATTCTCAGCTTGCCTCCGGAACCGAGTTCAATCCCGCTCAATATAGCCGTTACAATCCTGGTGCTCAGCCACTCTTTACAAACCGGGACATCGATCCTACTGTTCTTTCGGACAGCGAGGAACCTTCGGGTATTCCAGATGCTTATGCGATCACTGTCAAAATGAAAGGCCCTGCTATCAAACGCTTTCAAACCTATACAACCAACCATATCGGACAGTTCCTGACGATCACCCTGGACAACAAGGTTCTGGTCTCAGCTATTATTCATAGCCCTATCAAGGGACCATTCATTGTTCCGGCCAATCTGACGCAGCAACAGGCCAACGCCATTATCTCGATCCTCAGGTTTGGTCCTTCGCCTCTCTCCCTCAAGCAACAGAAGTGAAGACAGACCCGATAGCTTAAAAACGACCGGGTCTACCTTCAAAGGACTACGAGGAGGGCATTTAGGCTTGCTCTTGCGCGATAATCACCTCCTCAAGGCTGGCATCATAGATGGGCGCATCATGCAGATGCAGTGACAAAATGAGAAAGCCAGGGGCTTTACTCAGAAAATCATCTAATTGCTGCACTAACTCCGGTGCGCCTTCGGTGACGGTGAGAAGATGCGTTCCTCTTGCACCCCCAGGGCTTTCAAAATTCAACGTGTACAGATACTTCTTTGCTTCTTGTGACATCTTGGACCTTCTTCCTTTTTACGTCATTGCTCAACATGACTCATTGAAGGAGCATTACACCCCTGGATGTTGACCACAGGCGCAATACACCTCATATTGTGTGTGCTTGCTATTCCATTCCCGTTCCAGATCCGCCATTACAGCATCAAAATAGGTAGGAGAGATCCCGCACAGCGTGTGAAGCGCTGGGCGCATACTTGGCCAGCCCGAGAGCATATCTTGCGCCAGCAGATTGCCAACGCGCCCTCCCCAGCTTCCCAGAGGGATCAGCTGGGTTTTCTTCTGGACAGGCAAGAAACCTGCCCTTTGTAAGAACTCGCCGATCAGAGAGAGCTGACTGGTCTCAATCCCTTTGGTGGCACTGAGTGCCATCCACCACGCTAGCATCTGTTCGGTGGCTGGTCCGGCCCGATGAAAGGTGTTGCCCATCTCGATCAGTTCGACCCATCCCCCAGGACGCGTAACCCGTTTGAGTTCCTGGATGACCCAGGGCCAACTCGCCAGAGGCAGGGCGGCGCCAAGCAAGCGTTGATGGACATAGGCGAATTGACCCGTGCGAAACGGCAACCCCTGGTTTGCAAGCAGATTGCCTTGCTCAAAGACATAGTTGAGGGGCTTGGACTCCTGATGCGAAAGCTCTTCGAGATCAAAGCCGATCACCTGAGAGTGAGTGTAGTGTGAGGCTATCTCACACCCCCAGCGACCCGTGCCACATCCCACGTCCAGAACCGTGCAACCGTTTTTCAAGAGCCATTCCACAGGAGCAAAACAATTCCCATGTAAGATCGAGCGAAAAAGGTAATGTTGATAGTTAAGCCGCTGAATTTCTTGTTCATCTTTGGGAAGCAAGTAGGGGACATCGCCTCTGTGGCGGCGACCCTCGCCGTCGTAATAGGCTGACGAGGAACGTGGTGTATGTAGCAGAGGTTCCCACCTTCTTGACTCCATCTTTGTTCGTCGCGTGGCCCAACGTAAGAGACCCATACGAGCGCGCGTCCTTTCACTGCGAATGGTGGTCCTGTGGCTTCCAATCTTCCGAGGACCAGACGGTTTGGGCGAGAAGTGTCATGGCCTCATCTGGTCCGACCAGGTGTTGTAACGCCTCATGTGCATTGCCCATGTTTTCCAGACGCTTCGTAATGAAGCTATGTTGTGCTACTTGAGCCACCCCCGTTAATCCCCGTTCGGCAGCCTCATATTCTACTTTAATCTGTTGTAAGAGTCGTGCTACCTCACTTCTTGATGCCATCTCGAACTTTCTTCCTTTTATATATTGTTATACTTGTGCAGCCAAAAATACCTTAGCATATCATTTTATTTGTAATAGTTTCTAACGCTATCGGCGCTATAAAAACTAGCGGTTGTATACTGACAACCATTGGTTATACATCAGCAGATGTTATACTTTCTTAAAGTAATATCTTGAGGTGCTAAAAATGTCTGAGGAAAG
>DASSXK010000364.1:0-3249 GCA_035703945.1 Ktedonobacteraceae bacterium
GCTGGCCGCCTGGCCGCCGATTTTGGCTTGTGTTTCCAGGTTTTCAAGGTCAGCAATCCGAGTTATGCCAATCAATGTCTACTCTCGGCCGAACACATCTTTGACCTGGCTAATACCAATCCCAGTGGCAACCTGCTGACCGTCGTTCCCTATAGCTTTTATCCTGAAACCGAGTGGCGAGATGACCTTGAGCTTGGTGCAACAGAACTGTACTTTGCTCTGGCGGGTGGCAGCCTGCCTGCGGGCCTGCCTCATACCGATCCGAACTTTTACTTGCAATCGGCGGCCACCTGGGCTCATGCCTATATTACTGGACCAAACGACGCTGCCGACACATTGAACCTCTACGATGTGAGTGGGAGCGCCCATTACGAACTTTATCGCGCCTTGACCCAGGCCGGTAATCCCAGCGGACTCGCCGTAACCCAGGCCGACCTGCTAACTGACCTGAAGAAGCAGTTGGATAAAGCGGTCGCGCAGGCGGGGACCGATCCCTTTGGCTTTGGTTTCCCCTGGGCAACTTTTGACACGACCTCTCACGGGGCGGGCCTGGTTGTGATGGCCAGCGAATATGATCAGCTTACGGCTACTACGGTCTATGCCAGCTACGGTGTCCAATGGCTGGCGAACATCCTGGGGGCGAATGCCTGGGGTGTCTCGCTGATCGTTGGCGACGGCTCTACCTTCCCGCACTGTATGCAGCATCAGGTCACGAACCTGGCAGGCTCATTGGATGGGTCGCCGCCAGTGCTGGCAGGCGCGGCCGTCGAAGGTCCTAATAAGACCTCTTCAAGGGGGCTTGTCTCTGGCATGATCACCTGCCCGGCTAATGGCATTGACCAGTATGCGCAGTTCAATGCGGCCGCGCTGTACCAGGACAATGTTCAGTCCTGGTCAACCGACGAGCCAGCTATTGATCTCACTGCGACCTCGCCGTTAGCCTTCGCATGGCAGATAGCAGGTTAAAGGAGGCCAGGAATTCGATGCAGATACAGATAATACGAAGCATTCCCAGGTCTATACAAATGCTTTTCGTGGCCTTGCTTCTGGTTGCTGGTTTGTTCCTGCTGCCTCCGCAGGCCAGGTCGCTGGCTGCAACTCAAACGTTTGTGACAATTCAATTTGATGATGGCAATGCAGACCAGTATCAAGCCCTGGCGATGTTGAACGCACATGCGATGCATGCAACCTTCTATGTCAACACGGGTGTTATTGGGGACTCTGTCCACATGTCATGGTCTCAACTCCAGGACCTGTTTGCGGCTGGAAATGATATCGGGGGCCATACCCTGACCCATACCAACCTTAAGCACCTCAAGACCGCTGATGCTCACTACCAGGTCTGCCAGGATCGTGATAATCTGCTCTCGCATAATCTCCAGCCAACCGCCTTCGCGTATCCTTTTGGCTCTTTTGATTCAGGTACGGAACAGATCGTGGCTGCCTGTGGATACAATAGCGGCCGAGGGGTCTCGGGAGTAGACGACACTAAAACCTTTGCTGAGACTATCCCGCCCGCCGATCCTTATGCCACACGTACACCACCTAATCCTAAACAAGGTACGACCGATGCTACCATCGAGGGGTATGTGACAGCCGCTCAACAGCATGGTGGTGGCTGGGTGCAACTGGTATTCCATCATATCTGTTCTAGCTGTGATGCTTACTCCATCATTGTGACTGATTTTCAGGCTCTACTCGATTGGTTGCAGGCTGATGAACCTAACGGTGTGACAATTGCGACAACCAATCAGATAATAGGTGGGCCAGTTCAGCCGCCTGTGCCAGCCTGAGATACAGTTTTCTCTGTGTTCATGTACCGAGCTTTCTTGAAAAAGAAAGCTCATATTTTGTGGGCAGAGCCTCGAAGCTATGACCTAAAGTTGCCTTAGATCAAGCCATCGCGTGACCAATCACCAATGCCGTAGCCTGATTCCAGCTCGAAGCCAAAGCTCAATCCCAAAACTTTAGCCAGGAGCTAAAGGCCCTTCACGTGAACTATACCGTTGATCTAGTGAATGGCTACCATACCTGGAGCGTCTGGGAAACCCAGTTGTATCATGGATTGAATTGGTTGAAGTGGAGGTGAGGGGGATAGGGCTAAGGGTAGTGGCAATTGGAATTGGAAGGAGTAGACGATTTAATGAAAGCCTCTTCCACTATTTTGCCACTCAATTAGAATGGATTCCTGTACTTGATGTTATTCACGGGAATAAGGACGTCATGTTTAGTCAAAGGTATAATGGTGAAAAATGCACATTCATTCAACCTTGTTTCGCCGGAGCTTCGTTATCAGCAGTATCTTGCTGGGTAGCCTATCCTTACTCTTTACGCTTGCTGCCTGTAGTGCAGGTGGATTAGGAGGGTCAAGTGGGCCGGGAACGCCGACCCCAACCCCGGTCGTCAAGTTGACAATGTACCAGGCAAAAACCTTTTCGATTGGTTATCCCAACGCCTGGAATGCCACGAATGACGATAGTTACGTGACGGCCCTTCCAGGGGCTGAATCGGCTTCATTCGATGAAGAATCGACAACGGTGATAGTTGAGTCTGTTCCCGATACGTCTCACAAACCAGCGAGTTTGTTTCTCACATCGATCACCGATCATCTCAGTGCAGCAACTTTACACGATTCAAAGCCAGCCAATTTGCCTCCTACAATAAAGGTCGGGCAAGAGACCTGGCTGCAACGCGGTGATACCGGCGATGGTGGCTCAAATGGGGTGAAGCTGCCTGAAAAAATTACCTGCCTTGCCAATTATCATGCCCCGAATAACTATCTCTATGGGATTTGCCTGATAACGCCCACTGGCAGTCTTGGTCGTGACCCAGCTATCGATGGTAAATTCCAGGCCATGCTCAATTCGTTTCAATTTAAGTAAGTCTTGCCGATTTTCAGGCTACGATCTTTCAAAACCGGGATGGTCCTTCAGAAGAGATAAAACAAAAAATAATACAAGGGAGGATAGGCCAGCCAGGAAAACAAATTGCGAAACAACAAGGGGAACTGGAAAAAATAATGCAAGAATTGGGTAAAAGAGGTATTCTTTGAAGAAAATCTCAATTACGGAGTTGAAACGCCTCTGCAACATACTTTTGGAGACATCTGAGTACTCCGGCTTCCAAGAATTTGAATTTGATACAGACTATTACTGGATTATTGCTTCAGATGATCGAGAAAATTTCTCCACAAAGGAACCACAAGTATCAGTGGGTTCTCTCGTCGATGATATAGAAAGCCTGACAAAC
>DASSXK010000743.1:0-3756 GCA_035703945.1 Ktedonobacteraceae bacterium
CTCTCTTGAAGTTGAGGTTCCATCCCAGGAGGTTCAGGTCTTCGCTGATGCCGAACGGATTGGACAGGTTGTCAATAATTATCTCTCCAATGCCCTCAAGTATTCAGAGTCCGATTGTCCCGTCAAGGTTTATGTGATGCAAGCCGGAAATATGGCCCGCGTGGAGGTAATTGATGAAGGGCCGGGACTCTTATTTGATCAGCAGGCGCATATCTGGCAACGTTTTTATCGCGTGCCTGGCATTGAGGTGAAGAGTGGCTCAGGCGTGGGACTAGGGTTGGGGCTGCATATCTGCAAGACGATTATCGAGCGACAAGCAGGCGAAGTAGGGGTAGAAAGCGCTCCAGGCCAGGGATCAACCTTCTGGTTTACTCTTCCCCTGGCAGAACCAGTGCAGGATGTGGTGGAATAAACAGAGAAAATTCAGATATCGGAGGAAACCTGCTCCATGTTCTCGATTCTGTTCGCGCTCTTGCTTTTGGCAATCGGCACTATCTTGCTTCTGTTTGGGGCCGATTGGTTTATTGATGGTGCCAGTGATCTGGCCCGTTTGCTGAGTATAAGTGCCCTGGTTGTGGGAATACTACTGGCGGGTCTGGAGCCGGAAGAGATGCTGACGGCGGCGATTGCTTCGGCCCGAGGCGCACCCGGCCTCGCCGTGGGAAACGTGATTGGCACCAATATTACGATAGTGACCTTTGCGTTGGGTCTTTCGGCCCTGATCACTCCTATTGCGCTCAGACCCACAGTGCGACGGCAGGCGATTATTGCGACCCTGGCTTCAATTGTGCCGATTGTGCTGCTCGCCAGCGGTCTGGTGACGCGCCTGGAAGGTATTTTGCTGCTACTGATCTTTGCCGTGTATACGTTTGTGCTATTTCGGCTTGATCGCGAGTCATTAACCAATCTGGCGAAGCTTGAGGACGATGATGACGACGAGTTGGAGTCCGCAACTCGATCCAGGCCCAAAAGCTTCCCCTGGAAAGCGGTGCTACAAACAGGCGGTGGCCTGCTTGCAATGACCCTTGGTGGACCTGCGATCGTAGAAGGGGCTTTAAGATTGACTCAGGCGATTGGCCTGAGTGCTGGTGTCATTGGGGCAACGATCGTCTCGCTAGGAACGGGAGCGGAGATGATCGCGTTGGGTATTACGGCGGCACGTAAGCAGAAAGCTGAACTACTGGTAGGGGGGATTATCGGATCTTTTGCCTATAATCTACTGATCACGTTGGGACTGGCCGCCGCAATTCGACCTGTCCCGGTTGAAACTCGATTACTCCTGATTGCTCTTCCGATCATGGTGGCTGCGCACCTGGCGTTGCTGGGCTTGATCTGGTATGGCAAATTGAATCGAGCCATTGGAGCAATTTTTGTGCTTGCTTATCTTGGCTATCTTGTCTTCGTTATTTTTGGATAGTGCTGTTATTAAATGAGTCGAGTTGCCTGGCTTCTCTCTTAGAGAAGCCTGATTAAAGCCCCGCTTCCTTGACATAAGGCCGATTTTATGATTAATTTATATCGTAATACGACACAAATCCTGTGGCTATTTTTGCGAAGTGTTTTTAATAGCTAGCCAGGAGAATGTGAAGCATAGAGTGAAAGGGAAGTGGCAGGCAGAAGATGTTCGCACATATATGGAAATTTTTTGATGCCCCTGGCCGAGATGAGGCCTCGGGCAAATTTGGTGATTTTACAGCGGGCCCACGTATGATCCTGATTTCATTGATGGCAATCGTGATTGGGGTGATCGGCTCCTTTGTGGCCCTGGTGCTTTTGCGGTTGATTGGCATTTTTACAAATTTGTTTTTTTATCAACGTTGGGGGACTGCCCTGGTTTCTCCGGCAGGCAACAAGCTTGGAGTACTGGAGATTATTATACCGGTAATCGGAGCCTTAATCATCGGCGTGATGGCGCGATTTGGCTCGGAGCGTATTCGGGGACATGGTATCCCGGAAGCGATTGAGTCAATTTTGATCCATGGTAGCCGGATAGATCCGAAGGTTGCTATCTTGAAACCGGTCTCGTCGGCAATTTCGATTGGCTCAGGTGGTCCTTTTGGTGCTGAGGGTCCGATTATCATGACAGGTGGTGCGGTTGGCTCTTTAATTGCGCAATTCTTCCACCTTTCGAGTTCTGAGCGCAAGATCTTACTGGTTGCGGGAGCCGCCGGGGGCATGTCGGCCACATTCGCGGCTCCCCTGGCCGCGATTATGCTTGCCGTGGAGTTGTTGCTGTTCGAATGGAAGCCGCGCAGCCTGGTTCCGGTGGCGCTGGCAAGCGTTACCGCTGCCATCCTCCGCAACTATATTCTTGGTAGTGGACCTTTATTCCCGACGCCTCCGCACGCGGCCTTTATTGGTGTGTGGGGATTGCTGGCTTGTGCGCTGGTTGGTTTGTTGGCAGGAGGACTTGCGATGCTGTTGACGCTGGCAGTCTATGCCAGCGAAGACGCCTTTCATCATCTGCCGATTCATTGGATGTGGTGGCCAGCGATCGGCGGTCTTGTGATCGGAATTGGTGGATTTATTTTTCCGCCAGCCCTGGGTGTTGGGTATGATCTGATTGGTCGGATGCTTCAGGGAAACTATTCGATTCAGTTGATTATTGGGATTCTGGTGGTTAAATCAATCATCTGGTCCTTCTCGCTGGGATCGGGAACCTCGGGTGGCGTGTTGGCGCCGCTTCTGATAGTTGGGGGTGCGCTGGGTGCGCTGTTATCGCTTTTCCTGCCGAATGAGGGGGCCGGTTTCTGGCCTTTGATTGCGATGGGTGCGATCCTGGGCGGAACGCTGGGTTCGCCTTTTACCGGGATCGTCTTCGCGCTCGAACTGACGCACGATATGAACGCTCTGCTTCCCCTGGTGATCGCTGTGATGGTCGCTCATGGCTTTACCGTCCTGGTGTCACGGCGCTCGATTTTGACCGAGAAAATCAGCCGACGTGGCTTCCATCTTAGCCGGGAGTATGCGACTGACCCATTGGAGATCTACTTTGTACGCGAGGTAATGCGTACAAATATTGTTGGCTTGCTTAATACAATTTCGCTGTCAGAACTGGCGGAGCGTTTGGAGAGCAATACCGACCGTCTTGCCTCGCAGAGGTTGTTCCCGGTCCTGGATGCCGAAGAGCAGTTGCAGGGGGTTGTCACTCGTAAAGATGTCCAGGCCATGCTCAAAAAGCAAGCTGAGAGTGGCAGTAATGAGCTTCCGTTTGCCGAACTTGTACCCGCGAAAGCGGTGGTAGCATATGAGGATGAGCCGCTCAGGGCCGTTGTCTATCGAATGGCGGAATACGGTTTCACCCAATTTCCGGTTGTTGAGCGGAAACAACCGCAAAAACTTGTCGGCATGGTCTCTTTACAAGACCTCTTAAAAGCGCGCGTGCGTAACCTGGAGGATGAACGCCAGCGAGAGCGCGTATTACATATGCGTGTCTTGCTTCCCTCGCGCAATAGCATCGCCAGCCAGAAGACGTCCAAAGTTGATTCGAAGGGTTGGTAGTCGTGCCGCCAGATGTCTGGCACCTTTCGCATGAAGATTGGCAATGGGGTTGCAAGCCGACAATCCCCGCACGAACAAAGCCGTTGGCGCACGGCAAATGGCTTCTCTGTGAAACAATGGGGTTGCAAGGGCGAAGCCCTTGACTGGGGCGCGGGGCTGTGCCCCGCCTCTTCCTCCCCCTGCCTCCCCACCGTAGGCGGCAGTCTTTCATACACTATTTCCTTTTTACTTCAAAATGGCTTGACAGTTGAGTTA
>DASSXK010000333.1:0-10845 GCA_035703945.1 Ktedonobacteraceae bacterium
CTCTCGTGCCTCGTTAAAATAGATAGTAGTTCCCCGGATGTTCGGGGAGCATTCGTCTTTTTTGGAGTGCCACAGATGAGTTATGATCCTAATCAACCACCACAGCAACCCAACCAGGGTCAGCCGTATCCACCACAAAGCCAGCCATACCTGCCACAACAGCCGTATTATCCTCCACAGCAGCCACCAAAGAAAAGCAGGAAGGGCTTGTGGATCACGCTGGGTATTATTGCCGCCCTGGTGATTTTTGGTTGCGTGGGTGTATCGATTGTTGTAAGCAATGCCGCCAAGACTGTCTCCACCTCGCTTAATAAAGCTGCAACGAACACTTCGTCCGATACCTCGACGACGAGCAGTTCGTCGGCACACCATAAGATTGGCGAGAGTGTGAGCCTGGACAACACGTGGCAGATGAAAGTCATCTCAACCAAGACCAGCCAGGGTGATGAGTTCCAGAAACCGAAGAGCGGGAATACCTTCCTGCTCATCAAAGTTTCTGCTAAGAATATATCATCCGAGAGTCAGGGATTCAGTTCGCTCATCCAGTTGACGGTCCGTGACAAAGATGGCGCACAAGTCACTCCGACCATCCTCACGAGTAGCACGCCACCCGATGGCAAAGTTGCAGCAGGTGATCAGATCAGCGGTACCGTTGTCTATGAGGTGCCCACATCTTACAAGGGCTACACACTGCACGTCCTGGGGTCATTGACTGGCGACCCTGCCATTTATGACCTGTAGCATTTAGGGGCAGCATCCAAAACTTCTATCCGTGCCACCTTCCTAATAGATTAGGAAGGTGGCATTTTTGTGTCTCAAATAGGCGACCCTGACCTGATTCCCCTTGAATAATTTTAAACTATATCGTATACTATTTTTAGTAGATTAAAAAATTAATTTCGTGAGGTTGCAAAATGGATGAGTCAATCCAGGAGTTATCGCCCAGAATCAGTGACTGTTTAAAAGTGATATACGCGATGCAGGAACGAGGGCAGAAGGTCTCGACGTCTGCTGTAAGCGAGCGCCTGGGGGTCAGCGATGCAACTGTGACATTGCTATTCAAGGATTTTGCCGTGGCGGGTTGGGTCGAGCATACACCTTATCATGGCGTACATTTAACGCCGTTGGGTGAACGTAAAGCGATGGAGGTTATCCGCCATCATCGCTTGCTAGAACTTTATCTGGCGCGAGCGCTGGGCTATAGCTGGGATAAGGTTCATGCTGAAGCTGACAAGTTGGAGCATGTGATCTCTGAAGAATTTGAGGAGAAGCTGGACGCTTTGCTTGGCTATCCGACGGTTGATCCTCATGGTGACCCGATTCCGAGTAAAGAAGGCGTTGTGTCGCTGCGTAAAGGTCAGGCGTTAACGGCCATGACTGAGGGTCAATCAGCAACGGTGCTGAGAATTCAGGACCAGGATTCAGAGAAGCTGTGTTATCTGGGTGAGCTGGGGCTCTACCCTGACACGCCTGTGGCGCTTGTAAAGCGCAATCCTTTTGGGGGTCCCCTGGTGATTCTGGTGGGATCAACCGATAAGCAAAAGGAACAGATTTTGGGGGCAGAGCTGGCTGAGCATATCATTGTCTCTCTGCCAGAGTAGAGGCGCTTCCCACTCCAGAACAAAAGAGATAGAAATAACAGATAGGATGCGGGAGAAGTCGTATGGCGTTGTTAAGTGGCTCGAATAAAAAAATAGGCGAATCAACCAGTTGGAAGATGCAACTGATTGGCGGATGGTATAAGAAGAATCGTTGGGGTATCAGTTTTCGCGAGATCTTTGGGGCCTTTGGCCCCGGTTTCCTGGTTAGCGTTGGGTATATGGACCCCGGCAACTGGGGAACCAACCTCGCAGCCGGAGCCGGCTTTCGCTACCAGTTGTTGTGGGTGATTCTAGTTAGCAATATTATCGCAATCTTCTTGCAGATTTCGGCTGCAAAGCTGGGAATTGCGACCGGGAAAGACCTTGCGCACCTGATTCGGACCCAGTTCCCGCGCCCTATCGTCTGGTTTCTGGGAATCACCTCTGCGATCGCTGTGATGGCAACCGATATGGCTGAATTCCTGGGTGCCGCAATCGGATTTACGATCCTTTTTCATTTTCCTCTGCTTGTTTCGGCTCTGCTGGCGGGCGTGGTTGTGATGTTAATGCTGGGGTTGAGTCACTGGGGTTATCGCTATATCGAATATGTGATTATTGGACTGGTTTCGGTGATTGGCCTGGCATATGTCTATGAAAACCTTTTGATCAGCCCGGATTGGTTCCAGATCGGATTTCATACGTTGATTCCGCAGGCCTCGACTGGAAGTATCCTGGTTGGCGTTGGAATCCTTGGCGCGACAGTTATGCCGCATAATGTCTTCCTGCATTCTTTCCTTGCTCCTCAGCGCCTGAGCAGTCCCTCCGCGCCCATGAAAGAGCGCAAGAAGGTCTTGCTCCTGGCAAAAATTGATACAATCGCAGCCCTAAATGTCGCATTCTTTGTGAATGCTGCGATGCTTATTGTGGCTGGAACTGTCTTCTATCAGCGTGTCGATCCCAATGTTCTGGATCTGCAAACGGCCTATGTGACCCTGATACCCGCGCTGGGTCCCTTAGCTGGTATCGCTTTTGGAGTTGGTCTCCTGGCCTCTGGCCTGTCTTCATCTACGACCGGGACATTCGCTGGTCAGATTGTATTGCAGGGCTTTCTCAACAGGCACGTTGAGATGTGGGCCTGGCGCTTGCTGACGATGGTCCCTGCCTTGATCGTGATCTGGTTGAACATCTCTTCGGTCCAGGTGCTGGTAATCAGTCAGGTGATTCTGAGTATGCAACTCCCCTTTACAATGACGGCTGTACTGGTCCTGACGAGCCGACGTGAGTTAATGGCAGATCTGGTCGATAGCCGTCTGACCCACATCGTCAATATGAGCATTATGGCGCTGGTCACGGTTCTCAACGTGATCTTGCTCTACACAACCTTTATTGGAAACTAAGAACGTCCTGAACTTCTCCTGCCGCCTTGACCGCGCCTGAAAGCGCACGAGGCGGTTTTCTTTTGTGTATAAGTGAGCCTCCAATTGTAATTTAACGGGAAAAAAGGGATAATACTAACAAAGCCAATCGGGCAGGCAAAAAGCTCCACTATCTCTGGAGGACAGCGAATGAGTCTCAACTATGCCCTTGTATTGACCGAAGGTCCGCACGATCAAGCCTTTGTCGGAAAATTGCTAGGACTGTGTGGACTGCGTGATTTTGGTGGTAAGCTGGTGCAGCTTGATCCTTTCTGGCGTCCATTGATCCCAATCTATCCTCGCAGGGGTGATCTTTATGCCCGCCTGAATATGCCTTCAATTTATATTTCCGCAACCCATTCGGTCGCGGTCTACCATGTTGAGGGAAAAGACAATGTTTTGGAGCAAGTCGGGGCCCTGATGGCGTCGAGTCCCGGTTATCTTAATCGGTTGACAGCCTGGGGATTAATTGTCGATGCTGACCTCAGACGTCCCGAAGATGTAGCCAGGATCTATGCGGACAAGTTGCGTTTCTTTTTCCCCGCACTCAGTGGCTGTCCAGGAGCGGTTGATCCAGGTCGCCCACGCACTGGTATCTATGTCTTACCGGATAACCTCAGCCAGGGGACACTGGATAGCCTGCTGCTTGAGTGTGCCGCCATCATCTATCCCCGACATAAGCAGGCCGTTGAGCAATTTTTGACAAGCATGGCAGAACACGAGGACCATCCCTCGCTCATCCCTCCCTCCGCTTTGGAAAAAGCCCTGGTTGCCAGCATTGTGAGTATATTGAGGCCCGGCTCTTCGAATACGACCAGCATCGCCCTGGATAATTGGGTCTGTGAACGAAGCGTGCAGGAGGTTCCAGGAGTGGCCCGTCTCAAACAATTTCTTGAACAGCTACTGGAAATTCCTCTTCCTGCCAGGCTCTAGCGTTTGTTTTCTGGTATTTCCCTGAAAACTATGCTACAATCGCCACGCAATTGGCAGAACACCTCTAGACAGAAGATTCAGCAAAAATAGATAGAAGATAAAGGAGCTAATGCCTTGGCTACTCATGATAGACGCTATGTAATTATCGGTAATGGCATTGCGGGGACAACCGCTGCCGATACATTGAGGAAAAATGACCCGGCATGTAGCATTCATTTGCTCACGAATGAACCCTATCCTTTGTATAATCGAGTTTCATTACCACGTTTCCTGCAAGGAGCGATTGTTGAGCAGAAGGTGATGATTCGTGATTTTGCCTGGCACGAGCAAAGAAATATTCAGCTCGTTACCGAGACGCTTGTAACAGGCATTGACACTGATGGATGTGTCGTTGTTACGAGCGATGGCAGAACCTTTCCCTATGACGCTTTGCTGATCGCAACCGGTGGCTGGGCGAACCCCCTGAATGTGCCGGGCGCGCAAGATACCAAACATATTTATAATTTTGTGACACTTGACGACACAAAAACGATCATTAATAGGATGCTAGAATCTAAAACGGCTGTTTCGTATGGTGGAAGCTTTATCGCCTATGAGCTTTGCGATGGCTTTGCGGTTCGTAAGCTGAACACAACCTGGATCATGCGTGGACCCTACTGGTTGAGGAACGTGCTTGATCCAGATGGTGGGGAAGTGATTGACAATATCGCCCGGAAATTCGGGGTAGAGGTCATTCATGGAGATGAAATTGAGTCGGTGGTGCCACAAAATGGCGTACCGAGCTATATCAAAACGAAACAGGGCCGCCAGATTCAGGCGGATATGATTGGGGTTGGTCTGGGAATTACGCTGAATGTCCAGATTTTGGCAGGTACGCCGATAATGGTAGATCATGGGGTTGTCGTTAACGATTATCTGGAAACCAATGTGCCAGGTGTCTACGCGGCAGGCGACGTTGCTGAATTTTTTGATCCTACCGTTGGTTATCATCACACGATGGGAACCTGGGATAACGCGATGGCGCATGGTCGAATCGCTGCTGCAAATATGGCCGGTGGATGTGTACCTTACCTGGATGTGCCAACTTATACCAGTCCCTTGTTTGATGTGAATATTGCGGTGGTTGGTTCAGCGGAATCAACTAACCCGGAATTTACAATGCTTGCCCGGCGTGAGCCCGGCGAAAAAGGCAATGAGAACTATCGCAAACTCTTTTTCAAAGAAAATAAGTTAGTTGGTGCTTTGATGATCGGAAGCCCGAAAGGTCGTAAGAAGCTGGTTGAAATTGTTAAGAACCAGCAACCCATCGAAACAGCAGCAGAACGTGAGGCGCTCCTTACCTTGAAATAGCGCTTGCTCAATCGGAACGCATCTTCCTGGGACTTTTAGGTCATCACAGTATCCATTTTATGTGCGCTAGTATATAACCAGATATGCTATATAGGCTTATGCAACTTGACGGTATATGTGCTTTACGTTACTGTAGAGTTTGAGTACATACCGTTGGTAAATCCAAATGTAGGAGCATTTTCGTGGCGATACAATGCACAAATTGTGGTACAACATTACCGAGAGACGATGCCCGGTTTTGTACCAATTGTGGAACTCTTGTTCCCTCGCATCCTTTTAGTCCCAGGACATCGTCTTCGACGAAAAGCTCTTCCACTCCTTTAACTGAATCAGATCAATCGAAGGGTAAACCTGTTCTTCGTGAGCAGCATGCCCAGCTAACCCCTCTTCGTCCAAGCGGACAATCTGCCGCTGAGGCCACGCCTGCTCGAAGTAGTCGGCCTGAGAACAGACAATCCGATATATCAATTTCCGAGGGGAAAAAGGAGCAACAGGGAGGCAAATCTCCGGCTGTTACTAATGACCCGGATCAACTATCCGAGTTTGAACAGAAAGCCAGGCAGGCCCTGGGCAAACAGAACATGGCCCCGTCTGCCTTTGGTAGTATTCAGAAGCAATTACCCGAAGGATCAAGGAAAAAGCCGCGCTTCTCCAGAGAGGTGCAGCCTCTACCAGAAGATCGCCGGGCGGCGGATCTTCCAACAAGCTATCAATCCGTGCCTGAATTGCGCTCAAAAGTCTGGGACTCGAAAGAGCAGTCCGCGACTCCTGCGGTCAGTGCCAAAAGTCCTGGTGTGAAGGACGATGAGATCATCCAGAAAGAGCAAGGACTAAAAGAGGCATCAGCAAAAGCGTCGGGCAATCAAAAGCCTGAAATGCTCAGCACGGTGGACTCTAAGGCTACAACTCCAGAAATGACGAAGGACGAGATTGCGAACCAGCCAACCAGTACTCTGAGCGAAGTACAGAGTGAGATCGCGGATAGGGATACGGCGGCTTACAATGTTCCAGAGTATCAGAAGACCGAGAAGGCGGGCCGCAATCCAAGAGATTTCTTCGATGGTCAGGATGCGATTCCTGATATTCCGACGACACCGATCTTTGTGCCTGTATCTCCAGTGGCGGAGCCGATAGACGAAGCCGCCAGGGCTAAAGTACCGGAAGTTGTACGCGTTTCGACCCCCGCCCCTGATCAGGAGCGCTCTTTTCACCAGAATCAGCCATCCGTGCCACCCGAGACACCACAGAACTGGCAAATGGGAGCACCCGTGACTCCTGCCCCTGCCTGGCAAGTTCGTTCCGCTGTCTCATCCCTGAGTTCAAAGATTCCGAGAATAGACACATCCAAATTGGCGGCGATTGCAACAGGAGCGATTAAGCGCAGGCCGAAACGTTGGCCACTCTACCTGGGGGGCGCGTTAGTTTTGATTATTCTTGTGGTGGCCCTATTAGTTGTCATCAATCCTTTTGCCGTATCACCAATAACTCAGCCAAATACTACATTTACCAATGCTAATCTAAAAGTCTCATTGGCCTATCCAACTGACTGGAAAGCGAATGTAAATCAAGCAAACACATCTGCGCATTTCTATGATTCTACCAATACTGGACAGGCGACGCTTTCAATGGCCGGAGGCAGTCAGGATCTTAACCAGTTCTTGAAAGCGCGGGCCAATCAACTGGGGATGAGCAGTGTCACTGCTGCCAGCCCGGTCAGCTTTGGAGGAGCAACCTGGCAACAGGTTAAAGGCACTCTACAACAAGGCGGTGCCAGTTATGCTGGAACCTTGCTGGCAACCCAACATCAGGGGAAGATCTATACCCTTCTACAACTCGCACCCCAGGCCACCTATAGCCAGGAAGAGCAGGTAATTTTTTCTCCAATGCGCTCTTCTTTCAAATTTATGGGCTAGCCATTCACTTCGCTGAATGAACGCGCTTGGGAAGCCAGGAGCAGTGTTGCCAGAAGCGATCCAAGCTGAAGCTTTCCAGAGATCCCTGATGAGAAAGCGCTTAGTCGGCGCGAGAGCGCCGTTGCGAAGTGTCTTGTAATGACAAAATGCTTACAAGAGCGAGACTTCTGATAGAGCTACTGCCTTGCTGAAAAGTGAGGCAGTTTTCTTATTCTTCTTGCGATGTGCTAACTGACTTTTTTCTTCTGTTCTTTCGGTCTCTCTTCAGGCAAGAAGCTAGGTCCTGCCCTCCCTTTATGGTATAATATGCGCGAAACATGCTGCGCACGTTTAGGGGGAGACTTGCGAGCTTGCCGAAGAGAGACAAGCGAGCTTTGAAGCGAGAAGAGAGCCCTGGACTGGCGAAGAGAAAGGAGAGCGTGGTAGAAACCTTCGACCGCGCATGCCAAGATAGATGGAAGATATACGTTTTGAGAGGCACTTTCGTACGCCCTATTCCGAAAGTTACTATATTATGCAGGGGAGTAACTTACAGAATACCAATCGGATTGGCACCGTCGATATCCACTTCACAAATGCCGCTGTACATGGCACACTGATTCTGGAGCGTGAGCTGGAAGAGGCCGAGTTGACCAAATTGATCGAACAGATCGACGAAGACCTGGTGCTTTCCGCCGATATGCCGCGAGATGATTTTTTGGTCAGCGTCTATGTCGGTAAAGACGTGGGCTTTTATAGCGACGAATACTTTGCTGATGATAACAGCGTCAGTCCTGAATTCGGCGACGACGAAGATTAAAGCTCGCCCCCGATTTTTTTCTGGAAGCAAGCTATTGTGTCCAGGAAAGTGAGATGGCCGAAATCCTTCGCTCTTCGCGTTTAATCCTCAAGCAAGCCGCGTCGCATCGCGTATTTCACCAGTTCGGCGCGGCTGTGCAGATTGAGCTTATCCATGATATGCGTGCGGTGCGTATCGACCGTTTTGGGGCTGATAACCAGGCGTTCCGCGATCTGATTATTTGTATGACCTTCGGCGACCAGCTTTAAAATCTCGCGCTCTCGCTCCGTTAGTGTGCTATAACTATCCTTTTCTTCTCCAATTCGCACCCGTTGCAAATAATCCCCAACCATCACCGATTGTGCCGCCGGTGAAAGGTAGAACTGCCCATTTTGAATGACGTGGAGGGCAGAGATCAGCTCTGTATCGGCGGCCTCTTTGAGCAGATAGCCTGAGGAACCGGCCCGCAGCGCTTGAAACACATATTCGTCGTTTTCATGCATTGTCAGAATCAGGACCTTTGCTTCGGGCTGAATTTTTTTGATCTGGCGGGTGGCTTCAATGCCGTTCATATCGGGCATCGTAATATCCATCAGGATCACGTCGGGTTGCAAGCGCTGAACTTCATGCAGGGCCTGCCGACCATCCTGGGCCTCTCCCACAACTTCCATGTCAGGTTGGGCATTGAGCATCATTTTTAGACCGGCCCGTAAAATCGTGTGATCATCTACAATTAGAATCCGAATACTCATGTAACATTCTCTATTTCTTTCCTGCCTTAACGACAGCGTTGTATATCATCTGTTTGCGAGAAACATCAGGCTTTACTTTTTCCCGAGGAGAGATCGCCGCTCTTATGTATAAAGGTACCTTCAGCCTCGTGAGTGGGTACATGATGGGGGAGAGGAATGCGGACCTCGATCGTTGTGCCACGTCCCAGGCGGGTATTAATATTCAGTTCACCATTGAGAAGATTGGCCCGCTCTCCCATCCCTGCCAGACCCAGTCCACGGCCCTGACCCGGTGTTTTTGGCAGGGACTCCAGGTCGAAGCCCAGACCATCGTCAGTAATCGAGGCATAGATCTCTTGACCATCCTCGTGCAGAATAATGTGAACGATATGCGCGTTAGAGTGACGGGCGATATTTGTCAGGGCCTCCTGGATGATGCGGTAGAGCGCGATCTCCATCTCAGGCGACAGACGCTTTTTAAAGCCACTGGGCGCAAAATCGACATCAATCGTACATTTTTGCTGATATTCCTTCAAATACCAACGCAGCGCGGGTAGGAGACCAAGATCATCAAGGGCGCTGGGGCGCAGATCGATGCTCAAATTGCGAATTGCCCGAAGCGTCCGGTGGGCAAGGGAACGGGTATCGGCGATGCGATCCTGTGCTTCCTGCGTTGTCACGGACTTTTCAAGCACCGCCAGACTGATTAAGAGCGACGTGAGCATCTGACTGGTCTCATCGTGGAGCTCGCGGGCAATTCGTTTGCGCTCCTGCTCTTGAGCGGTAAAGATCTGGCTGGCACGCTGGCGTGACTCCTCATCCAGAGCTTCGAGGACCATATTAAAGGTCTGAGCCAGTTGATCGGCCTGGGGGTCCATACCCGTCATCGGTGCCCGGAGCGAGCTTTCGCCTTTTTGAACGCGGCTCATAACCTTTCCCAGATCCAGGAGCGGTCGGAAAGCAATCTGCAAGACCACGAAATTCAAGACAACACTGACCAGCCAACCAAGGGCAATAAAGATTGCGAGGGATGTTGGAGTCACAAAAGCTTGCCGACTATCATTCAGGTGGGAAGCCAACCAGGTACCGCCGGTTGCGCCCACGAAGATAATGAAACTGTTGGCGAACAGAACTTTATAGAAGACAGGAATGCTGAGCAGTGGTTTAAGAAATCGGGTACTTCTACTTTGCCGGGTTTCCTCCACGGATGAATTGGAATGAGCCATGTGCCTCTGAACCCTTTACGAAACGCGAATAAATTGTGTACATAGTAATTGTATCGAGTCTAACCTGAGCATGTCAAACAAACATCTTATAGAAAAATACGCTCAAGGTTGCAATTCTGGATCTAATCAAGGGAGCTGACCTTCTTTTAATTTAAGCTGTACAGGAGCCATGCAGGCGCTATGGGATGGGTGAATCAGGTGGTGGGCAGGTAAATATCAGGTACTTACCTGATGTCGGAAGGTGAGAGATACGGTACTTTTAGGAGAAGAACTCAGCCCGGCCGTGAATCTGGTGGTGGAAAAGTGGTAAAAGGTCTTTACTTTTTATTACAATAGGAGAAGGCGTGGATCTTCGTATTTGTAATATGTACTAAAAAAAGAGGGACCCTGCGCCAGTTTTGCTATGAGGGATACCCTGTAGTGGCGGATCTATGATATAATCGCCACACAGAATAAGGAAATTTGGTGACCGGGCTCTATTTATAAACCACGGTCAAGGTATGATCCTTTGAGGAGGAATAGTGAGCTCTACTTCTAATAAAAGCTTGCTCGACACAGCTACGCAGAAGATCGTCGAGAGCCAGCTTTGGCGGTCAGTCTTCCGCCATGGCTATCCCGATACTCCATTGAACCAGTCTCTGGTTATGATGGGAAACGTATTTCTGCACTTACATCCTGTGAAAGTGAGCCGTCAGGCCATGAAGATCACCTATACCTGGTGTATGGGTGGTATCTCATTCTTCTTGTTCCTGCTGTTGACGATCACAGGCGTGTTCCTGATGTTCTACTACATCCCGGACACTACTCAGGCTTATCAAAACATTAACCAGTTGAACAGCGCGGTTGCTTTTGGCAGCCTGGTGCGTAACATGCATCGCTGGTCGGCTCACTTAATGGTAGTATCTGTCACGTTGCACAT
>DASSXK010000416.1:0-2988 GCA_035703945.1 Ktedonobacteraceae bacterium
CCGTTGATGGCGTGACAATCAGCATTCTGGCTGATAATCTGTTCGATGGCCTGCTTCCTGATCAGGGACTGGCAAAGCGGCCTCAGTTTGGCCCGCAGATCCCGCGTATTCCGGCCCCGCTGATATGACCAAGGGCGTAGATCATGACCATGATCACCAGGCCGAACACCAGCCCCACGCCAACATGCGTGACCTGTCCTCCTGAAAGTCGATCAATCATGATCGCGCCACCGCCCGCGAACACCAGGGCAAACGTGCCCACGCACCCGGCAAGGCTTCGGCCATCTGGGAGCGTGCGCCTTATATCCACTTAAAAAGCAGTTCCCCCCTTGTGACTATGGCCCTGTCGTCACTTGCTCCGGACCTGGCCGACAATGTGACCGCGCAGCGGGAGTCACGGTTGCAGATCGCCGCCTCTCTCCGTTGCGTCTCCCCACGCGTTCGGAGACGTCGGAGGCATCAGAGACCTCATACAAGGCGCTGAGAGCCAAAAAGAAGCTGGTACGTCAGGCAAGCGGATCATAACCCCTGCCCAAAAAACGTCCTGGTAGCGCGATAGTTGCACTACGATAATTATATGCACCAATTTCTGTACAATTACTTGCTGCTTGCCTGTTTTGGAAACGCTCGATTTAGAACAAGTGGACAGCAAGTAATTATCACAAAACCCCTTTGTGTAATTATCGTGTTTACACGCTGAGAGGTTACGCAAAAATGTGAATCACACCCATATGTGTACCTGCCAATTCGATCTTGACAGCGTCTTTCTTTTCAGGTACACTAAACCGTACAAGGTTCAGATAATGGAGGTTCGTTCAGAAAAATGGCAAAAGGGATGGCTCGTGAGCGACGTCAGGCACGCACACGCGAGGCGATCATTCAGGCCGCCGGGGAGATTATTGAGGCGCAGGGACCCGATGCGCTGAATATGCGCAATGTCGCCGAGCGGATCGATTATAGCGCCTCCAATCTCTACGAGTACTTTTCAAGTAAGGATGACTTGCTCGCGACGGTGATTAAAGAGGCACTTGCACGTCTGGTGCTGCGTGTCCGTCAGATTCCGCCAGATCTCTCGGCCCACGAACACCTGCAATCCTTTGGACGTGCCTACCTGGAATTTGCCCTCACACATCCCGAACTCTATCTCCTGATCTTTGGCCGCAAGGTGCCGCAGATGATCGACCCCCAAGAGAATCTTTGCGACATATTACGGGAAGTTATCCAGAAAGGTATTGCGGAGGGTGTTTTCGCGGCTCGTCCAGATTTTGGCCTGGATGAGATGACCTTTGGCTGCTGGTCCCTTGTCCATGGTATAGCAATGCTGCGCCTCACCGGACACAACAGGCAATTAGAGAACCCTGATGTCAATGATAGCCACATTCTGGCAGGTTTTGCGGAGGGCTTGAACATACGCTAATTTTTTTACCTTTCACTGAACTTTGTTCTAAAATTGACTGACGTTCGAATAAGAAAGAAATGAGAGACAAAGAGGAATTTCGACGAATGCAAATGACAATGCTCCATAAGGTATGTATGGTGACGGGCGCGACCTCGGGCATGGGCAAGGCGACTGCGGCTGCACTTGCACAGATGGGCGCGACGGTTGTTCTGGTTGCCCGCAACCGAAGTAAGGGAGAGGCCGTGCGCGACGAGATCCGCCAGCAGAGCGGGAATACAAATGTTGAGGTTCTGTATGCTGACCTCTCTTCGCTGCAGGCTGTTCGTGAGCTTGCCACGACCTTCCAGCAGCAGTATCAGCAGCTCCATGTGCTGATCAACAATGCGGGTGGGATCTTTTTCAAGCGCGAGGCGACGGCGGATGGACTGGAAACGACGCTGGTCGTCAATCATCTCGCCCCGTTTCTCCTGACCTGCTTGTTGCTCGATACGCTCAAGGCCAACGCGCCGGCACGCGTGATCAATATTAGTTCAAACGTTGAGCGAATAGGAAATATCAACTTTGCCGATCTACAAGGCAAAAAACGTTATATCAGCTTCCTGGCCTATAGTCAGGCAAAGCTGGCGATGATGCTCTTCACCTATGAGCTGGCACGCCGCTGCGAAGGAACTGGCGTGACGGTCAATGCGGTGACGCCTGGGCCAGTGGCTACTGGCTTCGGCAAAGGGGGTAATAGCTTTATGAATAGAGTCCTGCCCTTCTTTTTTCGTTTCGCTACGAGCGCAGAGGAAGGCGCACAAACAGCGATCTACCTCGCATCTTCGCCCACGGTTGAAAGGGTGACGGGGAAAGCTTTCTATCACAGTAAAGAGCAATCCTCATCGCGCAAATCATACTCTATCGCGCTCCAGAAAAGAGTCTGGCAGGTCAGCCAAAAATTGACAAACGTAGCTGGATGAACAATGTTTATCATCGAAGGCACAAGAAGGTAGATATTGAAAGGAGTTTGTTTTGGCATCTCTTTCCAAACACCCTACAGTAAAAGCGTTTCAAGCCAGAGCAGGAGCCGATTCCACCCCTCCCTCTCTCCTCGACGCCTCATGGTTGCGAACGCTGTGTCTTGAGGCGGGCGCAGATGACGTGGGCTTTATTGAGATCGATCGACCGGAGCTTGATGACCAACGAGTTGATATCCTGTCCGCCTTCCCGCATGCAAAGGCGCTGATTAGCCTGGTTGGGCGTATGAATCGCGAAGCTATCCGTAGTCCAGCGCGTTCGGTTGCGAATGTTGAGTTTCACCATGCGGATGATGCCCTTGAAGAGGTGGCGCGCACGATTGTGGCACAACTTGAGCAACACCAGGTTCGTGCGCTCAGTCCAGCGGTGGGTTTTCCTCAGGAGATGGATCACTTCCCTGGCAAGATCTGGGTGGTCTCGCACAAGCCTGTCGCCGTTGCGGCGGGGATGGGGCGGATGGGGATTCATCGCAATGTGATCCACCCTCGCTTCGGGAACTTTATCCTGCTGGCAACGATTCTGGTGGATACTGAGATCAGCGCCTATGATCGGCCGATTGATTATAATCCTTG
>DASSXK010000498.1:0-7699 GCA_035703945.1 Ktedonobacteraceae bacterium
AACTGCTGGCCTATGAGACAGGTGTGCCGGACACGGTCGATCCGCTCGCCGGCTCATATTATGTCGAATACCTGACAGACCAGTTAGAGAAGCAAGCCTGGGAATATATCGAGAAGATTGACGAGCTTGGAGGCAGCGTCCATGCCATCCAGAATGGCTACCTGCAAGCGGAAATCGAGCAAGCTGCGTATGAATATCAGAAGGCGCTTGAAGAGAAACGAACCATTGTTGTAGGCGTTAACAGATTCGAGATAAAGAACGAAGTCCGTCCCTCACTGATGCGCGTCGATCCCGAAGTCGGGAGACGGCAGGCCGCGAAACTGGCGGCCCTGCGTCAGAAACGCGATAATGAAGCGGTGCAGCAACGCCTGGCAGCCCTGAAACGCGGCGCGGAGGGGACAGAGAATCTGATTCCCCTGATCATCGACGCGGTGGAAGCCTACGCGACGCTCGGCGAGATCAGCAACGCCATGCGTGAGGTCTTTGGCGAGCAACATGAGTTTCGTCAGATATAATAACAGGCCAGATTCAATTTTTAACATTCAAGCAGGTAAGCGGAGAATATGCAATATAACAACTACCAGGATGCGGCGGAAGGGTCCGCCATATCCTTTGTACCCACACCGGGACAGCTTCAGGCTAATCAGGCACATTACAAACAGCCCAGGGCAAGTGACCCCATCGGGATATTTGACTCAGGGGCCGGAGGACTCACGATCCTTTCAGCGCTCCGCAAAGAGCTGCCCCACGAATCCTACATTTACATCGGGGATACGGCCAATTGCCCCTATGGGGTACGCAGCGATGCCGAAGTGATTGAACTCACCAGCCGAGCTTGCCGTTTCCTGATAGAAAAGCGGGCCAAGCTGATTGTGATTGCCTGCAATACCGCTTCGCAGGCCGCACTCGCGGCCCTGCGCGCAAGCTTTGACCTTTCCTTTATCGGAGTCGTACCTGCCGTCAAACCAGCCACACGCCTGACGCGTAAAGGTAAGATTGGAATTATCGCGACCAACCAGGCGGCAAGTTCCACCTATTTGCGACAATTGATCGACGAGTTTGCCGGGGGAATTCAGGTCTACGCCGAAGGGTGTCCTGGCCTTGTCACGCTGGTGGAAGCAGGCAAGCTTAACGGGGCAGAAGCCGCAGCGGAAGTGAAAGAGGCGATTCGTCCCCTGATCGCACAGGGAGTAGATGTGCTGGTGTTGGGCTGCACACATTTTCCAGCCTTGCGTCCGGTCATCCAGGTGCAGGCCGGACCAGGAGTTACAATCATAGACAGTGGAGATGCGATTGCTCGCCGGACACGGTCAGTCCTCGAAACTGAGAACCTTACGACGCCAGTTACCTCTCAGAACGCGTCTGAAGGCTCACTGGAGGTCTGGTGCAGCGGAGATGCCCAGGATTTCAGTCGAGTTGCCAGTAAGGTGCTAGGCTATGACGTCATCGTCAAACAGGCGGTAGAAATTCCCCAGATGAAGTGAGTGTGTTGAACACACTCACTTCCCGGATTCCTCGGCTCAAGGGAACCTATCCCTTAAGCTTACAGCCAATCAGTCCAACTGTTTCACCATCGTCACATCGGTCTCTATATAACCCAGCTTTGTATACAGCGCCCGTGCTCCATGGTTGAAACCAAAGACATGCAAGCCAATTTTCAAAAGGCCCACCTCGCGCATCTTTGTCTCCAACTCTCTAAACGCCTGCTCGCCATACCCATGTCGTCGATGCTCTTCGGCGACGATGAAATCGTACACGAAGGCCATCTGTCTGCCACCGCGCTCTTCAGCGGATACCCAGATCATCCCCACATTTTCGCCACTCTCTGTTAGCCGAATGGTATAAAAAAAGGTATTCGGGCTTGCCAGACCCAACGGCAGAAGATCCTGGAACTCGCGCTCGGATCGTTGCTGAGCATCCTCTGGCTTCCAGATTCCACTTTTGGCTTTTTCATTGGCATAGTTGCGAATTGCAGGCTGGAGATAAGCCTCAAACTCAGGCTCGGCCATGGGAACTAATATTACTGTCATTGGAGTCTCTTTCTAACTTTATGATAAAAACTCTTTTACCGAGACATATGGCATAGATATGTACCTTTCCAATTTCTACGGCAACTATAAAAATATCATGATATGCATTATGTAGTAAACCATTCACTTCGTTGACTGAATGCGCTTGAGAAACTGATAGCATTTTTGCCAGTATTACTCCAGTTAGCAGAGCCCAATGCTGCCTGCTTGCTAAGCATTTAGTAGGTGCGAGAGTACCGTTGCGAATTATCTTTTAATGGCAACCGTTAACGATATATAACTGACATTGAAGGAGCTACGATGAGTACGAACTCAAATCCGGCCAAAGAGAGTCTTTGGGTACGACGACTCAAACAAAAAGCACTCGCAATCCTTGTACTTATCCTCTGTGCCATTCTGGCAATGATCGCAGTTCTGCTCAGTTCACCCGGGCACCTTCACGCAGCAGGAGCATTGAGTCCTTCTCACACACAAACACTCAAAAGCATTCCCTATCAGGGTTTAGCAGGCCCGCCAGAAGCCTCGATCACAAATGCCACAATTGGATGGACGTTTGGAGCGAATAACCTGCAATACACGAGCGCTGGCAGTCATTCCTGGAAAATTACCCCCGTCAGATAAAGAGCCGAATCAGGTTTCAGATGTCTATCTCGTCGCTCAATCGTGAGTCGGATGATTACAGTGCCAGAAGGCACAGCAGAAAAAGCGATCACAAAAAGAAACCGGGCCGCAAGCTTTTCTATTGCTTGTGGCCCGGTTTCTTTAGTCGAAGCGTGCGAATTAGCGCTGGTTCGCCAGAGTGGTTGGCTCAGGCAGTTGAGCAGCGGCGCTTCTGGCTGCTGCTGGGCTGGGGAGCTGACCAATGCCGGAGCGGCGGGCACGCAGGGCAGGAGCCTGCGCCTTGCGTGTAGTCGCGCTGGTAGCCCGGGAAACGACCTGTACGAAGCCGTACAACATCGCCCAGTTAATTACACCAGTAACGATCAGGAAGACAACGCTGGACATCTGGAAGGCTTGCACGATCACCAGATACAGGAAGCCAGTTATCAGGATATTGCCCAGGGTCGTCGGGATCAAAATCAACCAGGCAAACTGCATCAACTGGTCTGCGCGGAGACGTGGCAGCGTGCTACGAACCCACATGAAGATGAAGCAGAGGAAGTAGACCTTGGCGACAAAGTATCCCACGGCCAGCAGATTACCAAGCACCTGCCAACCACCGGCCATGCCGGGAGAAGTCAGGAAACCAACGCCAGGACCGGACCAGCCACCCAGGAAGAGCGAGGTCGCGATCGCCGAGCTGATCGTCATGTTGCCGTACTCACCCAGGAAGAAGAGCGCCCAACGCATACCACTATACTCGGTCAGATAACCGGCAACCAGCTCCGACTCAGCTTCTGGCAGGTCGAAAGGAGCACGGTTGGTTTCAGCCAGACCACAAATATAGTAAATGATCAACATCAACGGCTGAACCAGGAAAAACCAGGCCCAGGGCGTAAAGCCTTTGAAGATAAAATCGAAGAAGCCAATACCCTTACCAGGCCAGGCACTGGCATTCTGATAATCCAGAATCTGCTTGACCGAGATCGTCCCGATACCGGTACCACCGTTGCTGGGATAACCCAGCGTGCCAGCCAGAACACTGGTCAACATGATCACACCAACGAGCGCCAGCACCAGCGGTAGCTCATACGAGATCATCTGGGCAGCGGATCGAAGACCACCGATCAGAGCATATTTGTTATTCGAGCTCCAACCGGCCATCACCACGGCGACGACATCAAGCGAGCTCATCGCGACAAGGTAGACAATGCCGGTCGCCAGTGCGGTACCCGGCAGGCCGATGTACGGCGAGAAAGGCAGCACAGCGAAGGCCGCAATTACCGGTGCCAGGAAGACCGAAGGAGCGATCAAGAAAACAGATTTGTCAGTATTAACCGCATGAATATCTTCTTTTAAGAGCAATTTACCGACATCAGCGACCGTCTGCAAAGAACCGCCAGGCCCGGTATGAATTGGACCAACACGGTCCTGCATCCAGGCCATAACTTTGCGCTCAGCCAGAATCAGGATCACGGCGCTCGTTAAGACGAAGCCGAAGAAGGAGACGAATGCAACCACAAATTGCAAAAAGCTCCAGGATATGATCCCGCTCCATAGCTGATTGAGAAAATTGTCAGCTAGAACTATTGAGGGATGCATGAGAAAACTCCATTCGCAAACAAAGAAAAATGCGAGCGACGAGAAAGCGCCCTTCTCGCCGCAGCGCAGAGAATTTAGCGATCAACCTCACCCAACACGATATCCAGGCTACCCATAATTGCTACGGCGTCACTCATTTTATGACCACGCAGCAGTTCTGGCAACACCTGTAAGTTTACAAAGGAGGGACCACGCAATTTCGCACGCCAGGGATACTCACTCCCGTCGCTGATAAAGTATACGCCGAGCTCGCCTTTGCTGCTCTCAAGCCCGAAGTAGGTTTCGCCTCGGGGTGGGCGTAGCGCGATCGGCGTCCGGTTCGCAATTGGGCCGCCAGGCAGTTTATCAATCGCAACGCGGCAGAGACGAACACTCTCATAGATCTCGTCCATACGCACTCGATAGCGAGCGAAGCAGTCGCCCTCTTGCCGAACCATGACGTTTACCGGCACTTCGCGATATGCCATATAAGGACGATTCACACGCAGATCCCAGTTCACGCCACTACCACGCAGCATCGGACCCGTCAGGCCATACGCGATCGCCTGTTGAGGATCGATATAGCCGACGCCCTGAGTACGAGCTTCAAAGATCTCATTGCCTGTAATCAGCCCTTCCAGCTCTTTCATGGCTCCATCAAAATGATCGAGCCATGTCGAGCAGGTCTGAAGCCAGCCTTTGGGGAAATCGTGCAGCACGCCACCGACGCGCATATAGTTGACGTTAAAGCGGCTTCCACCAAGCGCCTCAAACAAATCCAGAATCGCTTCGCGCTCGCGGAACGTCCAAAGAATAGGCGTAAAAGCGCCGAGGTCGATCAGGTAGGTTCCGACCGCAACCAGGTGGCTCGCAATTCGCTGCATCTCATTGGTCAGCAGGCGAATATACTGAGCACGACGTGGAGCATCGATTCCCATCATCTGCTCAACCGCCCCAACGTAGGCGGTCTCATTTAGCATCGGCGAAAGGTAGTCCGCATTATCCATATAGCGGATGCCACCCATGACGGGGCGATTTTCGAGGATCTTTTCAATTCCTCGATGCAAATAACCGATCACGGGAGTACAACTTGTGATGGTTTCACCTTCTAATGTCAGCACCAAACGCAGAACGCCGTGCGTGCTGGGGTGCTGTGGTCCCATGTTCAGGACCATCTCCTCGGTGCGTAAGCCCTCAGGAGATACCAGAGGTGGATTCATGCTCACATTAGAATTTGTAGCCATGAGTTTCCTCTTATGTAAAACACTTTATGATCTGTATCGGAGCAACTTGCGCACCCGGAGTACAAAACTTGCCGTCCAACCCACTGCCATCAGCAGAGACAGGCCACCAAACAAAACATGATTCGGCTCATTTGACAGAAAAGTAAACGTGAATGCCAATCCCCAAAATCCCAACACGACCAGACCGGGCATAAACAGGCTCTGCATATTAGGAGCCTGAGTGCTCTGGCCTCGACGGCGCTGGCCGCCCTGAGGTACCATTGCGGTGGTCGAAGCGGGCGATTGCGGCGAATTCGCTTGAGTCAATGTTGCCGACTGAATAGTTCGTTTCTTGGCAGCAGCCTGCCTGCGCTTCCGGGCTTTAGCCATTAGACTGATTCACCCTCCGGCTCCGCATGGTGCTGATTGGCTTCCTCCTGGCGTGAACCAGAGGCATGGCCGAAAGTTGGGGTGCCAGGATGCAGACGCTCTTCGAGTCCCTGTCCCAACTTCTTCTGCACCACTTTCTCTACCCGCTGCTGTTGGAATTGTCCAGCAACGGCCAGATTTGGATCAACCTGGGTGGTCGCACGATCCTTTACCGTCATAGGCACCTGATGAAAGCTCTTCAACAAAGGATAGCCCTCGAAATCGTCATCCAGGAGCATGCGACGGAGGTCAGGATGACCCCGAAAGCGAATCCCAAACATATCAAAGGTCTCACGCTCAAGCCAGTTAGCGGTTGGCCAGACAGAAACCAGGCTGTCTACCTCCGGCTGCTCGTTGTTGAGACGTACCTTCAATTGCAGTAACTGGTTTCGTGCCAGAGAACGAATATGATAGACGTTCTCCAGGTGATCCAGCATATCAACGCCTGAAATACAGGAAAGCAGATCAAAGCCTAGCTGATCCCGCAGGAAACGACAGACAGCAACCAGGTGCTGTGCCTCAATTTCCAGGTTCAGGAAGTCGCCCGCCATTGTTTTGGGGGCAACAGGCTTGCCTACAATCTGGGCAATTGGAGCAAGATCACGAGCAAGAGCCGCGTTCTGATCACGATAGCCGGTTGCGCCACTGGGCACATTTGTAAATCGTGGTACTATATCCATCGAATTACTCCTTTACGCCAGGCATACACCAGGCCAAGCGCGAGCACTACGATGAAAAAGAGAATTTCAAAAAATCCAAAAACGCTTAGCTGTTTGAATATAACAGCCCAGGCGATAATAAAGACGATATCCACATCAAATGCAACAAATAAGAGTGCAAAGATATAGAAACCGAGCGGATATTGGACCCAGGCAGAGCCAATAGGTGCCTCACCAGATTCATACGTTTGTAGCTTTTGTCTGGTTTTATTCTTATTAGGGCCAAGGACATTAGAAAGTCCCATTGCAATAATTACAAAGACAAACCCTGCAATTAGCATAATACCAGCATATAAGTAACCAACATTGGTAGGTGTTGACACGCGCCTTTCCTCCCAAATAATTCACCTCTTACTAACCCAGGAACAATTTCCTACTTCATACATGCCGCATGCGGCGGCACCAAAGGGGAGAGATTTGAGGACGCCTCAAAACTCGTCAAGGGCAATAGCCCCTGAACCCTATCAGAAACTTTTTATAAGTCGGGTTAGCTATTCTATGAATAGAGGCCAGAAGATTCTAAAGTGATTATAGCACAGGAGAGAAGGTGCGACAATTCATATGAAGAGGTCCCAATAAGGAGAAAGCAAGGCTGAGACAAGCTCTATATTACCTGTCATATATACAGGCGGAATACCTCATCAATGCTCGTAAAGAGGCCATAGAAAAAGCCGGACTGCTTGCATATGCAGTCCGGCTTCGGGTTTATTGGGCAGGCAACTCAGGCAGAGTAACCGTTTCAGGTTTTGACAGGAATTGGATACCCACCTGACCTGTTCGTTCGGTTTCCTCAGTAATGCGCACGACGATCACGCTGACATTGTCCTCGCCTCCACCCTCGTATGCGGCCTTGACGAGCTCGGTGCCCGTCATGCCAGGATCGGGAATCGGCTGCGACATCACCTTTTGAATGGCCGGGTCGCGCACCATATCCCACAGACCATCGGAGCAGAGGAGCAGCTTATCACCCGGCTGAAGCTGTTCAACGAAGGTATCGATTTCAATCTCCATCTTTTCGCCGAGGCTGCGATAAATCTGGTGTCGCTTAGGATGGGTGTAGATATCGTCAGGTTTGATGATACCAGCATCCACCAGGCTTGCGACGACGGAATGATCA
>DASSXK010000533.1:0-4306 GCA_035703945.1 Ktedonobacteraceae bacterium
TCAGGCCGCCCGGTCGCACGTTTTGTGGAGGTGAGAGAAATCTAGCTATGCCTGATAACCAGAAACCCCAAACTTCTCAAGATCTGAACCGACCAGATCTCTATATCAATCGTGAGCTGAGCTGGATCGAGTTTAATGCACGTGTCTTTGAGGAAGCCAAAGATCCACGTCAGCCACTCCTTGAGCGTGTGAAGTTTCTCTCTATTTTTGAGACAAACCTCGACGAATTTATCATGATTCGTGTCGCCGGGCTTAAGGACCAGGTGGCCGCGCGGGTAATACGACGTAGCCCCGATGGTCTTACGGCTGCCCAGCAGCTCTATGCCGTCCGCCATCGTATTGCGCCGCAGGTGCAGAATATCCGTCGTTATTGGCGGAATGAGCTATTGCCGCGTTTGGAAGAGCAGCATATTCATATTCTTGATTATGAGCAGCTATCACGGTGGCAACGTGAACAGTTGACAAAATACTTCGAAGAGGAGATTTTTCCTGTTCTGACGCCTCTCGCGGTCGATGCTGGCCATCGTTTTCCTCATATCTCCAATCGCAGCCTGAATCTGGCGGTCGTGCTGCGGGATGCCGAGCATAGTGAGCGTTTTGCGCGAGTCAAAGTGCCTCCTGTTTTGCCTCGGCTGGTGCCAATCAAAGATGCTGAGGAGGTGGAGGAGGAAAAGCCAGATCGTCCCCAGGTTTTTCTCTGGCTGGAGCAACTCATCTCTGCCCATCTAAATATGTTGTTTCCTGGCATTGAAATTACCGAATCCTATCCATTTCGTGTCCTGCGCGATGCCGATATTGAGCTGCAAGAGGATGAGGCCTCCGATCTCCTGGAGGATATCGAGAAAGGTCTGCGCCAGCGCCGTTTTGGCAGCGTGATTGACCTGGCAATAAATCCTTCAATGCCACCACGTATTCGCAGCTTGCTGCTTGACAAGCTGGAGATCACAACGGAGGATCTGACGATCATCGATGGCCCATTGGGCATGGGTGATCTGATGGAACTGCACTCACTCGATCGACCGGAGCTCAAAGATCCCCCTTTTGTCGCGAGGACGCCCCCGGCCCTGAGCAAGGAAAATGATATCTTTGCCGCGATCCGTCAACATGACTGGTTGCTGCATCATCCTTATGATAGCTTTGACTCAGTGGTAGATTTTATCCATGCCGCCGCTCATGATCCCCAGGTACTGGCAATTAAACAGACGCTGTACCGAGTTGGGGCCAATGCTCCCGTTGTCCAAACGCTGCTCGATGCGGTTGAGAATGGCAAGCAGGTTGCTGTTCTGGTCGAATTGAAGGCACGTTTTGATGAGGAGAACAATATTGAGTGGGCGAAGGCATTGGAACAGGCGGGCGTCCATGTCGTCTATGGTCTGATTGGTTTGAAAACACATTCTAAGATAGCATTGGTTGTACGACGTGAGGAGAATGGTTTGCGTCGTTATGTCCATTTAGGCACAGGAAACTATAATGCGACGACTGCGCGTATCTATGAGGACCTGGGCCTATTTACCTGCAATCCTACGCTCGGTTCCGATGCAACCGTGCTGTTTAATGCCCTGACCGGCTATTCGCGCCATAGCGATTATCAAAAATTGCTGGTTGCGCCTGTCGGATTGCGGCAGGCCCTGGCCGAAAAGATTGAGCGTGAGATCCGCCTGCACGAAGAAATGGGAAATGGTCGCTTAATCTTTAAAATGAATGCCCTGGTTGATCCTGAGATGATTCACCTGCTGTACCGGGCCTCGCAGGCTGGCGTCCATATCGATCTGTTTATTCGGGGCATCTGTTGCCTGCGTCCGGGCGTACCAGGTGTAAGCGAAAACATTCGTGTGCGCAGTGTCGTTGGTCGGTTTTTGGAACACAGCCGGCTCTACTACTTTGGAAATGGTGGCTACCAGGAGTTGTATCTGGGGAGCGCGGACCTGATGCAGCGCAATTTAAATGCTCGGGTCGAAACCGTTTTTCCAATTGAAGATATCGTGTTGCGTGATGCGATCTGCAATGTGTTGTTGGTGAAGATCATGGCCGATACCGTGAATGCCCGCGAGTTGAAGGCCGATGGTCATTATGAGCGGGTGCGACCAGAGCCCGGCGAACCACCTTTTGATAGCCAGAGCTGGTTTTTAGCACACTCAATCTTTGAGGATGAAGCCATGAGGGAAGGACCCGAGACAATTGTCGCGCTTCCTTCAAACGTATAATCTAAGTAATAGCTAGATGTCGCGTAAAAGTTACAAGCCAGGAGGCCTTCCTGAAATTGGGAGGCCTTCTGGCTTGTATTTTGGTTGTGGCTCGATCAACCTTTTATTAAAAGCTCACATTTAACGGAATGTGAGTAGATGGGATAGCTATTTCCTAGTAGCTAATAAAGGTGACGCCGCGCCCGGGGGTAAACTCAACGTATACGACCTGATACGGATTTCTTCCCCAGTTCATATTGCTGGCAATCACATTCCCATTTCTAAGGACACGTTCAACAACCGCAACGTGTCCAGCTCCCCAGGCTCCTTGAACGCCTGGTTGAAGATTAACAATCGCACCATAAGATGGCCGCGACGATACGTGCCAGTGGTATGAGTACGCACGCCCTGTCCACTGCCAGGCATTGGCGTTCACGTTTTCCCAGGGAACATAAATATGGTGGATCTGGTAGAAACGATGATTGGCCCACCATGTGCACTGTCCGTAGGGAAAGGTGTTACTGTGTCCAATTGGCGGGCGATACCCGCCGGGCTTCCCTGGTTTGTTGCCTCCGCCGTGTCCCTTATTGACCTTTGAGGATTTTCCAGGAATGCAAAGCCGCTGATTGCGGTAAATAACATTCGGATTCGCGATGTGATTATACGTCGCAAGTCGTTGCAAACTTATCCGGTAATGGCTGGCGATTGCTCCCAGCGTATCCCCAGATGCAACGATATAGAGACGGTCGCCAGTAGAGCAGGGGGATTGTGCAAACGCTCCAATTAGAGGTCCTCCTAGCAAGTTCCCGATAATACTGAATCCTGTAATTGCCAGAATCAGTCCCTGAACAGACAAGATTTGTATTATCCGGTGTTTTACGAAGTAGTGCCATATTCGTTGGTGAATATGCATTATCCTCTCCTATGCTTTGAACTGCGAGCCATATTGCCTGGATCACTGTCTGATCCAGACTGAAAAAATTACTCAGCTCCTTCATATCTCCACATTGGAGGTAGATGGGTCGCTGAGATCATCTTCAGTATGAACAGGCACAAAAATGCCTGACATGGCATAGAAGAAAGAGCGCTTTCGTTTAAACCCAAGCTTGTCTCCTTGTGTGAAGTAGCTAACGTAGATGTGCTTTTCGCACATGTTTGATTAATCGGCAGAAAAAGAAAGAGGAAAAGTGTTGACGTATCCTTGAGGACGTGTTATATTAGTTTCCGTAACAAGCCAGTCAGTCACTCAGGTGAGCGGCGCTACCAAGCCAACCCTTACCATAAAGTGAGCACAAACAATTCGTCTGTACTCGCACTGATTGCACTTGTAACGATATGCCAAGATAGCTCAGTCGGTAGAGCACAGCACTGAAAATGCTGGTGTCGTGGGTTCGATTCCCTCTCTTGGCACTTTTTTGTGTCCAATTTCAAAACATGGAAGCTCAGGCCGCTTTAATGCTGGCTTGAGCTTTTTTAGTTATTGCCGATACGTAAAAATGTAGCAACAAGTGTAGCAATTGGGAAAAAATTACTCCCGAAAGGCATTATTGAGTTTATTTATTGCATCTTTTTGCATAGTAGGAAGGAGGTGCGAATAGATATCCATCGTCTTTTCGATCTGGCGGTTTCCAAGAATTTCTTGCACTGTTTTGGGTGAACTTCCTGGTTTATCAGCAAGGTGGCTGCACTTAGTGGGTGGCTCCTGGTCTCGTCTAATAATTTGCGTGCTTGCTCCTGGGTAAAGGGCTTAATTTCTTTGTGTTTTACACGTGGAGAAGAGACTGCACATTGCAGTCGTTCCTTGCGACCATCTCCAGTCGCGCTGTAGTACTTGGTCGTGGATCGTCACCGGGTTGCCATGGACATAGCCGTGAGGACCACGCCCACCACGACCGCGCTCATGAGCAGGAGTGCCAGGACACCAAGGAGCATCCGCCGCTTCCAGGGGCAAGATATGTCTTGCCCTCTTATGAAACCATAACCCTACCACTTACCATAGAACCATGACCCCTTTCTCGATCGGTACTCCGAACCGGGAAAAGGGTGCTTGCATCCTCACTCGTAATACTCCGGCAGCTTTTTCAGCCCTTCCCACTGCTCCTTGTCATGGCCGAAAATCACAA
>DASSXK010000756.1:0-19392 GCA_035703945.1 Ktedonobacteraceae bacterium
CAGCGAAGCGAGACTAATGATCGAGAGGCTTGTTTTCATTCATGTGGAGTCGTGGAGGAGCGCTGAATCAGGCGTGTGCTCTCGGCAAAATCAAGGTACATCTGAACAGTTGGTAGAGGTATAAACACAGAACCCACGTTCCTTCTTTCTTTTTATAAAGAAAGGAGTGAGAGGTGGGTTTTTTGTTGTGTTCTTTTTGGTGATATGTCGATGATACGACCCCTGAGTTAGCAATCGCTGTTCTACCTGAGGATATTGGGAAAGGCGTGGGAAGCCAGTTGCTTACATATATTATGACTGCTGGCCGTGAACGGCATACCTCTATTGTATTGAGTGTTCATCTCACAAATCCGGCTTGAAGATTGTATGAAAGAATAGGTATTTGGTATAACCAGGAATCGTATTGGGACAGCGTCGCTGAACATACGCAAATATTTATAATTTTAATACAAAAGGACACTCACCAGAATGTTTAGTGAGTGTCCTTTTTGTTTTGGGAACCGCTAGCCCTCGTATACTTTCCCGGTCAAGCGTACCGCAAGGATGGAAGCCGAATCAAGGCCATCATGGACTGTCTTAATGTCTTCCTGGAGAAGCGTACTTCACGCGTGGGATACGAATCAAAGTGGCGGCGATCAATGCCAGGATCGCTGCTGAGATCGCAAATAGCCAGGTGGCTTTAAACGAACTGGCAGTTGCTGCTGCGAATTCAGTGTCCAATCGCTGATTGAGCGATAGAAGCTCGTTCTGAACTACAGGTTCAGTGGAGGCGTTTTTAGTTTGAGTCGCCAGAGAACTGTCTATCGATTGTTGTGTGTTGATAGTCTGGTTGTTTAGATCAAGGACAAGTCTGCTACGGACCTGGGCTGGTAGATGTGTATCTGTGCGGACGATGGTAATCGCGGTCGCTCGTGCGCTATTTGTGTTTTGAGCCGTCTGGCCTGCCAGCAGGCTTACCAGAACCGCTACACCCAGCGTAAAGCCGATCTGCCGGAAAGTATCTGAGACCCCGCTACCAACCCCCAGTTTAGGACGTGGGACCTCTGAAAGCGTGATCGCTGGAAAACTGGCAAAGGCAAATCCTATCCCTGTTCCCATTAAGGCCGCCCGCCAGATAGTATCGTGATAGGTCGCATCTAACGGGAGAGTGAAAAGAAGTCCCAGACCCGCTATCAACATGCCCAATCCAAAGATACCCGTAAATTTGGGCCCAATGTAACGGCTCAGACGACTACAGATCGCGGCCCCAACCAGTTCACCAAGCGGCGACGGAATTGTCGCATAGGCTGCGTGTAGCGTGTCAAAGTGCAGTGCCTGGATATAGTAGAGGATCAGAATCAGGAAGACTCCTTGTACCGCGATCCCCATCAAGAACATCGTAACGTTGGTACCGATAAAAGTCTTAATTCTGAAGAGCGAGAAATCGACGATTGGTTCCGCTTGCCTTCGCTCTATCTGGATAAAAAGTATCAGGCTTAAAAGCGCGGAGGCGAACAGTCCCAGAATGGGAAATGAGCTCCAACCCCATTCGTTCCCTTGAATGATTGCCAGTACCAGGCTAAACATCGTCGCAGTCAGGGTCAGCAGACCTGGAAGATCGATGTTGCGAGATGATTGTGGGTCTTTGCTTTCCGGAACGAAACGCGCAACCATGATCAGGCCAATCAGGCAGAATGGCAGGTTGACTAAAAAGATCCAACGCCAATCGACATTTTGAACCAGCAGGCCACCGATTAAAGGGCCAAGCGCGGCCCCACCGCCAGTAACCGATCCCCAGACACCGATCGCCGCCCCACGTTTGTTCGCTGGGAATAGATGGGTGATGATCGCCAGGCTAACTGGGTTTAATGCCGCCGCCCCAATGGATTGTATAACGCGGAAGCCGATCAACCAGCCAATTGAAGGCGAAAGGGCACAAAGTAACGAACCCAGACTGAATATTATCATCCCGAATATGTAGACTCGTTTTCGTCCAAATTGGTCCGCAAAGCGACCCATTGTGACCAGTAGAACCGCGAAGCCCAGGTTGTAGGCATTCAAGACCCAGCTCACGGTTGTCAGATTGGTATGTAGTTTAAGCTGAATGTTTGCCAGGGCAACATTCATAATAGTCACGTCTAGCAGGGCCATAAACAGGCCAAACATCAGGGCGATCATCGCCAGCCAGGGATTGACTTCGGTTGGTCTATCAGGACGAGTCGGCTTCCATAAAGCCCTCTTTTGCTGCGCAGTATCCACGCGGGCAGCAAGTGATACATTTTGTGCTTGCATTGTAGTAGAAGCATTCCTTCCATAAAAGGTTATTTCAGGTATGCTTACGTTGAAAGAAGTGGAGCATTTTAATGCTCACAGGAAGTTGCGGAGCAATCGTTGAGGATAACAGGGGTTTCTCTTCGCTCAGACTTCTTGTTTCGACATACTTGGATATCTGCGTTTGGATTGCAGATAGTGGCAACTGTGCCTCTAAAAGGATATCATTCCCGCTTCTCGCCTGTCAAGGCGTCATGTTACTGAGAATCAAATAGCAAGATGTGAAAGGATTTCCGCACACCTGAGTATGCCACCTGGTGGATTCATGCTCAACTTCTCATTTACTACGACGCTCCACCAGGCGTTGAGCACGCATTGTGCCAGCGCCCAGCCGCGTATACGTGCTCGTTCCATCCCCAACTCCTCGCTTAGTTGAGCGACACGTCGGGCCAGCATCTGCTTCAGGTTGGGTACCTCAAGGATGCGAGGCATAGGGTTATAAAACGAGGCTCCTACCTCATAACCAGGATCACCAACCACACCCTTAGGATCAATGGCTAACCATGTATCACCCGAACGTAAGATATTGTGGTGCTGGAGATCTCCATGAAGCAGCATGATTTGAGGCGCCGAGGCGCTTAACGTCGCAAAAAGATCCATTGCCTCATCGACGAGATGCGGAGGAAATGGACCATATCCTCCAGCATAGTATGCGCGGAGTTGCGTCAATCCTTGCCCCAACTGCTCAACCGTTGGAAAGGTCGATCCTGCGGGTACCGGTCGCCAAAGTTGGCGCATGATCCCAGCCAGAATGGAGGTGGCCTGCTCATCCTGTTCTGGTACCAGTGATGCCAACATGTTTCCCGGTTGCAAGCGTTCCAGCAACATCACTTTTTGCTCCTCATCAAACTCCAGGAGACGAGCGATGCCTCGCCCATTGAAGATGCGGAGCGCGGCCAGTCCATGTTCAAACTCATCGGTCAATGAGCATGTCTTCAGGATAACTGAGGTGCCATCAGCCCGTTCCGCCGGTGCTACGTAGTGAAACGAGAGATTCTCAAATGGGGGCAACAGCTTCAGTTGCCAGCGCTCCGCGCATTCTTCCAAAAGAGCCGGGAGGCCTTGAAACCAGGCATTCGTTGCCTCTGTACCATAGGCATCGCGCAGAAATTGGAGAAAATCTTCAGACAGGGTAATCAGCAAATGGGCACCTTTGAGCTTTGTATTATAAGGAGCATTTGGCGTCCATTGAGATTGGATCTTAAGAACACTTCGTGCTCCTGCCTTTAATGATTTTTATTATCAGATATTGGCCTGAAGAATGACCCTGGCTTAGGCCTCTAATGGATGTTTGATGAGCCATTGGGTCGCGAAATCAACTGCTTTGCGCTGGGCGAAGATACGGGCCGTTGCGGAACCGAAGCTGCCAAATTGCACATGGCCAGCCTTCTCAAAATCATCCCCAATCTGATTGAAGCGATCAGAATTTAGATCGATATCGCGGCAGATTTTCCAGATGCGCTGCCCGTTTTCAATGACAGGATACCCGCAGGGAACCTCTTGTCGTATCGGGATACGATACTCAGCCAGGTGAAAAGAGGTATTATTTTCATGTTTAACGCCAGCCATAAGCACGCTGCCACTTAACTCGTAGATGCGTGCCAGGGGTGATTGCTCCCCAAGTCCATAATCCAGGGCATGGCGGCTCGTAATAAACTTGGCGTGTTTTCCCCAGGCGGCGAACGACATTGCAGGATGGTCGCTTCTAATGACCCCTGGCAGGTGACGGAAGGTCTCGACAATCTGTCCCATCATCAAAGTAGGTGTCAGATGAGGATCGAAAGCGGGCATAGTTTCGCGAATGGTCTCCCACCAGCTTTCGGGGACGGGAGGATTTATCCATTGGGCAGGATCGGTAAGCCCGGCCGAATGGGTCGGCATCACCAGGGTTCCTGCGGGGGTCAAAACATCGGTCAACGCCTGGACGACTGCGACAGGACCCCCACTGACCCAGCCCAGCGCCTTCATCGACGAGTGGAGCAGCAAAGTCATCCCTGGTTTGATGCCCAGGGTTTGCAGGTCTAAAGCCAGACTGGCACGTGTACGTGGAAAAGGTGTTGCTGCGATAACGTCTTGTTCAGCCATAAGGTTATTGTATTTCTCCCTGCTGCGAATCTCTTCCAGCAAAACGGTAAGCTATTCAATTCGCTGACTGAAGGCTTTTGAGAAGTCAGCAGCATTGTTGCTCGAACCGCTCCATTGGAGGCGTTTCCTATGCTGCCTGCTTAGAAAGCGTTCGGTAGGCGCGAGGGCACCGCTGCGAAGTGTCTTGAATAGCAAGCTCTGCTTGAGTTGAGTGTCATTTCCACTATTATAGTGATCATTATGTGATCTAAATTCTGAAGGTGGATGCATGTTTATGTATGCAGCTCTTAATCAATCGGATATATACCTTATTATACTGCATTTTTTATCCAGGGTGTCTATGGGAAGGCAATTGGGGTTGATAGTTCAGGGGGCGGCTTAGGTTCCCGTTAATGGACACGAGAAAAGATGAGTCACCGGAGGATACTGGATTATGCCAATCTCTTCAATAAAAAGCGTAAACGGGAACGCTATCCCAATGCCGATCTCAATTACTTGAGAGAGGAACTGAGGGGGTACTCGCGTCGCCAGCGTACAGTGAGGGGTCCATTGCCCTGGAAGGTAATGGGAAGCAGGGAGTGATGCCGCATCTTGAAGCAGATTATGAACATGCCGGTGCAGGTCCAGTAAGCCAGGAATCACAACGGGTGCCAGGAATACGACGGTTTTGTATTCAGAAAAAACTCCCAGGTTAGAGATGGCGAGTGTAAAGGGTGAGAGCGTTTTCGCAAACGAGTTGAGAAGATCGGTGCATGCAGGTACATTTAGCTCCTTGTAGATGGCCAGCGAGAAATGTGGGCGGTTGCCGGAGTCGCGCACCGGGAAAGGAACGCCTGCGCTGGCTATCGCTTCCCACAGGGTGCGGATCGCCGTGTCACTCTTTTGATCAAAATAGAGTTGGACCGCGAATGACATGATGCTTTCTCCAAAAAGTAGCTATCATGAGTTTGATAGCGCTTTCCCAATTGAATCTAGAAAATGAGTATGACCAGAAATTGTGATCGAGCCAGTTCTTCTATATTCTTACCACATGCCGTATCGCGGCCCCTATCAGGTGCTTAAGCAGAAGCTGCCTGGGTGCTAGATAAGTTTGCCGGGATTAAGCAGCCCATCCGGATCAAAGAGCGCCTTGAGGCGGTGCATCCATTTGACGCTCGTCCCGTGCTCCTCGACCATGAAGCCGCGTTTCACGAGTCCAATGCCATGCTCGCCAGAAGCAGTCCCTTCCCACTCCAGCGCCTTTCTGACCAGGCGCTCTGAGAATGTCTGGACGCGTTTATAATCTTCCGGTCTGGTCGCAATAATGGTATGGAAGTTTCCATCACCGACATGGCCGATGATACTTCCCTGGATGCCCATCTCTGCCAATAGTTGCTGGGCATACGCGATCAGATCTGATAAATGAATGAGTGGCACTGCTGTATCCGTAATCACAAACATATGATCGGGATTGGCGTTGACGATAGCCCAGTAGAGACGATGCCGGGCCTCCCACTGAGCTGCTCGCTCTTGCGGCGTGCGGGCGATACTGATATCGGTCGCTCCCGCATCGCGTACGAGTTCTTCCACTAGTTGGACCTCTTCTTCGATTGCCGCCGCCGTTGAAGAGTGAAATTCGAGGAAGAGGGCGGTTTGCTCCGTGTATCCTCTTCCCATGTAGCGGTTGATGCTCTGGATGCCGAGTTCATCTACCAGTTCCATGCGGGCAACGGGAAGCGCGCTCGCCATGATCGCATAGGCAGCCTGCGCTGCTGCCAGGATAGAGGGAAAGAACACGCGCATTGTGTGAACGTGTTCTGGGACTGGATGCAATTGCACCGTCAGCTCGGTTATGACGCCGAGCGTTCCTGCTGAACCGATGAACAGGTCTTTGAGGTCATAGCCACTGCTTGTCTTGCGGACTGGTCGTCCGAGCCGTAACACATCGCCATCAGCCAGCACGACTTCGAGAGCGACTGTATTCTGTCTCATCCCACCATAGCGGACCGTTGTTGTGCCACTGGCGTTGGTCGCTGCCATTCCCCCCAGTGAGGCATCTGCGCCGGGATCGACCGGGAAGTGGAGACCTGTGTAGCGCAGTGCCTCATTGAGTGCTGTGCGTGTAATGCCGGGTTGAACGACCGCCAGGAAATTGTCTGGCTGGATACTCACGACCTTATTCATACGTGAGAGGTCCAGGCTGAGTACTGGCATATCGGGTCTTGCAGGCACGAGAGCCCCTTCAAGGCTGGTCCCGGCCCCATAGGGGATTAGAGGAATCTGCCTTGTGCGGCACCATTCCAGCACGGTTTGTACATCCTCTTTGGATTCGGCGTAGACGACCGCGAGAGGGGGACGCACTTCTGGGAAGTTTTCATCGCGCCCATGCTGTTCAAGCTCGGACGGGCTTGTGCTGACCTTTCCTTTGCCTAGTAGCGTCTGTAGCTGTTCTAGCGCGCTTTCCATCGATACACCTGCCTTTCTGGTTGCTCCTGACTATGCTGATCCCTATTTTAACGTACATTATCCCAGGCCCGACGTTCGACTGAACGGGGATCAGTGAGGAGATCCCAGGTGGTGTTTATACGCATGATGGAACGCTGTTCTGTTGTATAGGGAGTCCAGCCCGGATCGCCTGCTGTGGCGAACGTGATCCAGGTCTTGTGGATACGCGTGGCGAGCTCTGCTGGAGGATTGTCTCCGGCCATACTTTCCGGACCAGTCAGGCCGATGGTATCGAGCGTATCAAAAACAAAGCCCAACTCCAGCCCGTGACAGGCAGCCAGCTTGTGATTAAATGTTGGAGAAGGCCAGGCGAATTCGTAAAAATAGGTTCCAGCCGGATGCGAGGCGTGGGCCTCAGCCAGGCGCACACTGGGAAGGTAGAACATCCAGTCGGTCATGATTGCGGAGAATAATTCGCCCGATGCTATGTTCGGGTAGCTGGCGCGATAGGTTGCGACAAGCTTTTGAGGGTCGGGATGACGACTTCCAACGTATGCCGCTACTTTTTCATCGCTATCGAGCAGTTTTACAACGCCCGTCGGGACGTAGTAGAGGTTCATCTCCTGGCTATTCGTCCCGACCAGCAGGTCTACCTCGCTGGAGGCACCCTGGCGGATGGCCGTTACCGGTTGGGAAGAGATCAGGTCGCCATCACGAACGGGCAGGAACAGGGTCAGCCCACCTGTGGGATCGGGATCTTCTGCTGTTACGAGGTCGAGTGAATCGGGCAACAATTTGGATTGCCCTGCGATGGTCTGCTCGAACGTAAGCGATCCAAAGCCTTCACGAGTGGGTAGGACACCGAGGATTTCTCCGAGCCGGGCCGCAACACGGCCTGCTTGCTCCATACTCATGGTGTGTTGTGCGCCGCCGCTCTGGCTGATCGCACGACGGAACAGCCCTTTAGAAGCCGGTATCGCCATGAGCGAACTGACGCTGATCGCGCCTGCGGATTCACCGAAGACCGTTACCTTGTTCGGATCACCACCAAAGGCCTCGATGTTTTCCTGGACCCAGCGCAACGCGGCAAGCTGGTCGCGTAGGCCCAGATTGGTATCACCGCCTTCCAGTGGCAGGAACCCCTCGATTCCAAGTCGGTAGTTGAAGGACACGAACACGACCCCATCACGGGCAAACCGTGCCCCATTATAGAGGGGCGTCGAGCTTCCTCCGGTCGCAAATGCGCCGCCATAGATAAAGACCATCACAGGGAGTCCCTGGGCGCCGGGATCGGGAGTCCAGATATTGAGCGTCAGAAAGTCATCGCCCTTACGCCAACTCTCCCCGACAATTGGACGTACATCCAACCCTGGCATTCTCTCTGAGGAAAGATCAACCTGCGGGGGAGTAGGCGAAAATGCGTTCGCCTCTCGCACGCCGTCCCAGGCCAGCGGTGGAACGGGTGCGGCAAACCGTAGCGGGCCTACTGGAGGTGCTGCGTAGGGAATGCCTTTAAATGTCGCAATATCCTGCTCATACCGTCCTTGTACTGCGCCACTTTTGGTCTTTACAATTGGCTCGCTCATGATGGCACATCACTTTCTCGTAATCAAACTATCAAATTTGCATTGGTGCTTTGAGTTACTTCTATAGAGGATGTGTTCTGTTATGAAATCAAGTATACACTACTTGATTTTGCCGAAGAAGGGGTGCAAGGCGTGCGAGGATACTGATGTATTTCCTTTTAAAGGTCCTGTATTCTCTGAAGAAGTTTCAGCGGAGTGGATTGAGAATTTATGGCTGTGTTACGTGGATAAGAGGCATCAAGGAATTTTTCTTGATGCCTCCTTAGACCTTTTAGTGCAAGGTTAGACAGGTTTCTGGCCGATGATGGAGTAGAAACCTGTCGTAGGATGATAGCTTTCCCACTCTTGTATCATCGTGGCATGCATCTCATCAAACTTTTCTGCGGAAATATTGAGGGTGCGCATAAAAGGATCACGAAATGTGTAGAACAGGGGAATGAGGTCTTTCTTCATTAAAGATCCTATCCGGCCGGCCCAATCTCCCAATGGTAGGTCTACTTGCCGTTTGACAACATTAATTAAGCCAGCATCCTTCAGGTAGGTGTCTAAATTCTTACCTATCAGGATGTCGATGCCGCGCATCAAAGCGACTTTTTGGAGGTTGTCTATAAATATTCTGCCGACCGGACCCGCTGGTACAAAACATTCTCCATCCACCTCGAACAATTCAACCCAGCCACCGGGTCGGACGACACGGGCCAGCTCTTTGGTCACTTCTGGCCAGGCCGTTGCGGGCAAGGCCCCCATCAATAGTCTCTGGTGAACATAATCCATGCTATTTGCTTCAAAAGGGAGCCCTTCTAGAAGATTTCCCTGATGAAAGTGGTAGTTCGCTGGTGGATTATCCTTTAAGGCTTCCAGGTCAAAACCAAATATTTGCGAACCTGGAAACTCCTTACACATTTCATATCCCCAGATGCCAGAGCCGCTTCCGACATCTAAAATAGTCCTGGGGGGAGCTGATTTGTTAATAGGAGCAAGATAGTTCCCTTGTAAGGAAGAACGTAGAGCAAAATGTTGAAAATCGAGCCGATTTATCTCCTCCATATCCTTGGGAAGCATATATGGTGTGTCATCTCGGTAGCGTCTCCCACTTTCGTCATTTAATCCCAGGGTTGGGAGCGTGGGTATTTCTTGCTGTGACTTAAATGAAGAGGATGTCTGAGTGATAGTACTTGATCGAGGCTTACGTGTGAAGAGAAAACTAAACCAGGACATTTTTACTCCTACTTATCGTAAAATATGCTAATAAATTGACAGATTTTATTATATCAATAAATGGCGGTATTGTTCCAGTTTTAATCAGATGGTCCCAATATAAATTAAAGTCTTCGCGGTTTAAAATTACTGTTTATCAAGATTTACGCTCTATAAAAAGAGAGAATCAGGAAAGGTAATTATTGAAATAACGTATACATTGGAAGATAATGGCTTGTTTTCTGATATTGGATACCCATATAGAAAATGTGTAGGAGTTAGATAAATGAAGAGAGGTAGATTGGACAAAAAATAAACCGACTGAGGCGAAGGACTCCAGTCGGTACGAAGAGGCTTTGATGGTGGGCAGATCACGTCAGCAAGGTACTTGTTGTTGTGCAGATAGTCGTTCTATCTTGAAAAGCTTCTGTTTTAATAAAAGGGTAGTTGGTTAAACTGTTGTTGCCGTGCGTGTCTTTGTTGTTTTCTTCGAGGCATGGGTTCGGGTTGTCGTAATGCCGCTGCATTGTGGGCAGACCGAATAGAGGACACGGCTGAAAGGGCTACGTCTGATCTGGGCGTGATCGCTACAGATCTTTTTTCCGCAGTGCGCGCATGTCTGGACGTTCCAGACTGTGAGCGATGCTTCACAGTAGGCGCAGTGGTTCGTTGGGATTGCCTTAAAATTTTTCGACATGCTGCCTTGCTCCTTTAGGTATCTGGAAGAGTGTAATCTACTTTTCCAGTGTAAACGTGATACCGCGAAGTCGGTAATCTCTCCGGCCTGAGGATTTTTTATCACTATTTACTTGCTCTATACAGACATTAGCACACCCTAATATGTTCGTCAAGAGTAGGTGAAAAAATTATACCTTGCCTGCGTAAATGAGCTTAGAGGCTGATTTTCTCATGCTTTTGATCAAAAGAGGTGAGCGGTATCTGAAGAGCCTCCAGAAACGATCCAGAAGCCCTTCAGATGCCAGCTTTAGGCGCGTATACCTCGACGCATTGCCAGCGTGCCGAGACTGAGGGCGACCAGCGTTGAAATCGTCAGGATTAAGATATCCCGTCCAAGTTGATCGCTTGATTGGTAGAAAACTGCCATTTGCAAGGCATGGGTGCCATAGGTCAGTGGGATGAAGGCTCCGACATTTTGAAGCCAATCGGGTTCGAAGGCCAGAACGCTTATACCGCCCGACAGGAAAAACAGGTACAGCGCGACATTAATTGCCACCGCCGTAACGGCCTGAATACGTTGCACAAACGCTCCAATCATGATGCCCAGGCCCGAACTGAACAGGGCTATCAGGGCCATAATCAGCAGGGTGCTGAGCCAGTAGATACCTTCTGGACGTGTCCAGTCGAGCGCGTAGCCAAGTCCCAGCACTAGCAGGCCCAGGCCGAAGGTTGTGAGGAAACCTGCCAGGACTTTGCCAATAATTATACTGGCATTGGTTGCGGGAGAGATCAGCATCTCCTTGATGGTCAGTGTTTCCCACTCGCGACCGGCCGCCAGTCCTGTCGTGACCAGGCCACTGATGGTGAGTAACAGGACAATTGTAGGCAGAACATTGAACTGGAAGAGCTCGATGTCCTGTGCTCGCAGATCTTGCTCGTGCGGAGTTACCTTGATAGGGCTGCCTGGCCCCTGAGCCTGGTAAAACTGCGTGATAACATCAGGAACCGAGCGGCGAATATCATTGGTGAAATCCAGATTGAGGTTATTGACGCGCACAATCACCGGCGAGGGATTGTGGATCTGGACCTGTTGCGTAAAATCGGCCGGGATCGTCACAATTGCGACGACATCAAGGTTGTTGAAGAGCTGTTGGGCGTGTTGGGCATCGGTTTGCTGAAGCTTGAAGACGTTTGCCTGCTGAAAGATTTGCGCCATTTGTTGTCCCTTAGGACCGTGATCCTGCACCACCAGGGCTACTGGACTGTGTCCCACGGCTGCTGCTCCCAAGGCCTCAATTAGCAGAAATGCCAGGGGTGGTAGAACTGTTGCCGCTATATTGGTTGGTTGACGCGACCAGATCGTCAGATCTTTACGGCAGATGGTCCAGATCGCGCGAAAGAAAGCTGAAAACATAGACTCTGCTCCTTCTACCTAATGATTGACGGTGCTGCGGCGCAAGACGATGGTTGCCAGAATAATGAAAAGTACGCCATAGCCACAGAGAATCAAGACATTGGTGCCGATTCCCAGTGTGTTGGTCATGAAATTATGGAAGGCGTGCTGCTGTAGCACGATCGCATAATAGACCGGAAAGATCTGTGCAATCACCTGGATGGCCGGTGTTGTAAATGAGATCGGCCCAAACGCTCCGCTCAAGAAGAAGAGCGGGATTGAGGTTCCCAGGGACAGAGCCGTTACCGCCTGTCTTTTTTTGATCAAGGTACCAAGCAGCGTTCCAAGTGTAATCACAATTGCCAGGATCAGCAGCGTAAAGCCAATCACTTCGCCCCAATGGGCCGGATAAATCCCGATGAACAGCACCAGGACAACTAAAATCAAGAGCGTTGAGGCCAGACTTATAATGAAGGCTCCCAGCATCTTCCCAACGGTGATTGCCATCCGGCTGGCCGGTGACAGGAGGAGCTCCTTCATTGTTTCACGCTCCCATTCCCGCGCTCCGGCTGTGCCAGATTGGAGCAGACCTCCCACGACCAGACTGACGACCAGGATCGAGACGGCAAGATAGGGGATATAGTCGGTATCCTGTGAATAGGAATCGATCTCTTTCGGCGTGACCGTGACAAGGTTAGGGAAGGCTTTGGAGTAAAAGGTCGTGATCGAGAGTGGAACCGCTCTGCGGATATCGTAGGTAAAATCCGTATTGAGATTGTTGATCTGCACATTGACCTGGACCGGCTGATTTTGCTGAACACGTTGATCAAAATTCGCGGGAATGGTCACGATCGAGACAATTTTGCCTGCGTTGTACATCGCACTGGCATCGGCGGCGCTGGCCGGAATTAAGCGGAATGAATGGGCATGGCTCATCGAGGTATAGAGTTGTTGGGCGTATGGGCCGCGATCTTGCATCACGACTGCCGTCGGGACATTGCTGCCTGCCAGTACAAAAAGACTCAACAGGATCAGGAAGTTCAGTGGCAGAAAGATACCGATGATTGTGAATACTCGCTCCGTCAGGGCTGTTCGGATATCTTTCCTGGCGCAGGCCCAGATAACTCGTAGATTGTAGGTTAAGGCTTCAAACATAGCATCCCTCTAATCTCTCAGCGCCGTGCCTGTCAGGCGCAAGAAAATTTCATCCAGTGTTGGTTCGCGAACCGTGATCTCACGCAGCTCGCTTTCTTTTGAGAGAATGTTGATTATTTCAGCGACCAGGTTCTCGGTTCCACGCGTGGCAATCGTCAGGTGATGTCCACTTACATCAACCTTTTCGACACCTGAGACGGCCCGCAATTCGGCAACGATGGCATCGGGGTTGGTCCGGGCTGTTTCCAGTTCAATCACGCTGCCTCCATAAGTGCCTTTGAGATGTTCGGGGGTATCAACGGCGATCAACTTGCCGTGGTCGATGATGGCCAATCGGTCGCAGATCGCTTGAGCCTCTTCCAGATAGTTTGTCGTGATGAGAATTGTTTTTCCCTGATTGCGCAGGGAGATAATGTAGTCCCAAATGGCGCGGCGCGATTGGACGTCAACGCCCAGGGTTGGCTCATCCAGGTAGATCAGGTCAGGATTATGTAGCAAGGCTCTGCCAAGTGCCAGGCGGCGTTTCATGCCACCAGAAAAGGTGCCGACGCGTGAATCCTTGCGGTCTTCCAGTTGAATGAGCTTGAGAATCGTCGCGATCCGTTCCTTCTTTTCCTTACGAGGGATATTGAAGATTTCCGCGTGGAAATCCAGATTCATCCAGGCACTCAACTCTTCGTAAAGCGCGGTCTCTTGAGGCACGGCCCCCAGGAGCATGCGTACTTTGCGAACATTCTCTCGAATGTCATAGCCCAGAACATGGATGTTACCACTGGTCGGACTGGACAGACCGCTGACCATATTGATGATCGTTGTTTTGCCTGAGCCATTGGGACCCAGTAAACCGAAGATCTCTCCTTGCTTGACAGTCAGGGATAGCTGATCGACGGCAACAAAATCTTTAAAGCGTTTCGTAACTGACCGAAGCTCAATTGCTGGTGTTGTCGTATCGGTTAACCGGGTGTTGAGAATCGGATTGCTATCTGTTGTCATGTATGTCTCTCCCTCAGAATCTCATAAAGGATTGCCTGGGGCCAGCCCGCCTGGGTGCAATCCTGCTGAGATAGATGTTATTTCGGACTTCCTGGATGATGGGAAGCCGCTCTTTTTTGCGATTGGGGACCACGGTGGGTAGAAATTTGCTCGTCTTTATCGAAATAATGACGGGCCAGACGCTCAGGATCTTCCATTGTTGTGACCATTTTGATTAATGTGCTGGTAAACTGGCTGACTTCTTCTTCGGTCAGCCCCCTCGTTAACCACTTGAGCATATTTTGGCGTATCTCTCCAAGCTGCGCGAGAATCTCCTGACCTGCTGAAGTGATCGCAAGGAGGCTTCGCCGCCTGTCTGAGCAATCCTGGCGCCGCTCAACGTAATCCAGGCGTACCAGGTAATCAACGATAGCTGTCATGACAGGAGCTTTGACCAGGTACATTTCAGCAAGTGCTCCGGCCGTTATCTCGCCTTGCTGATTAATCGTCCAGAGGATCTGTGATTGAACCGGGGTAAGTTTTAGTGGATCTAACATCGAGTGATACTGACTTGCCGCAAGCCGCTGAGCCAGCGCAAGCAACATGCCAATATTCTCTGCTGGTAGATTCTCCCACGGACTGCTCTGACTCTCATCGTCGTTCATAGTCTCCCGGTTCCTCTCTTTTCAAATATCCTCTATTACAGGATACAGGAACATTATCAACAGCTATTTTAGTTACGAGTAATAATTGTTAGTAAAGATAATAGTTATGGCTAATAACTAATTTTAAGCAGAAATTGTGGGCTTGTCAAGGGAGGCAATGAAGAGAAGTGGATCATCGAAATAAGAGTTAGAGGCATTTGGCGGAGGAAAAGGGGGGCAGGGGAGGAAGTTCCCTGGCAGGGTGTCGGGACAGCGTCCCGACACAAACGCGTAATGATATAATCAATGTTACAGCAGTATTAGTGAGAAATCAGTGCCATCAGGCAGAGCAGCAGAACAGGGATCAGTACCAGCAGCCAAAAAGGGAAGCGATTGACTTCTTGTTGGCGCTCTTTGTGCTCCAGGTCGATCTTACGAGGATCTTGTACATAGTAACGCATGTTTTCTCCTACTTACTATCAAGCAATAGATTGATAAAACCTGTCGAAATGGCTTACTATTAAAAGACACTTCGCAACGACGCTCTCGCGCCGACGAAGCGCTTTCTCATCAGGGATCTCTGGAACGCTTCAGCTTTGATCGTTTCTGGCATAGTTCGTCCTGGCTTCACAAGCGCGTTCAGTCAGCGAAGTGAATGGCTTCCTGTAAGCATGTATTCAGGCAGGTTGGAAGCATCGTTACACACCAAATTAGAGCACATTGAGGAATTCTGCATATTTTTGGTACTTTCTGACAGATGGAGGTTTTGCTTAGATGGCTGATCTGATATCCGAAGACGTCTTACATGAGATGGCAGATTATTATCGCCAGCGTGCGGGTGAATATGATGAATGGTTTGAGCGGAAAGGGCGCTTTGATCGTGGTCCAGCCTTGAATGCTCGCTGGTTCGCGGAGGCTCAAGAAGTTCAAACTGCTCTAGCGCCGCTTAAAGTCGAGGGGGATGTACTGGAACTGGCTCCCGGCACAGGGATCTGGACGCGCCAGTTGCTACAAACCGCCACGACTATTACAGCGGTGGACGCTTCTCCTGAAATGCTGGCGATCAACCGGGCCCGACTGGGGAATAAGAAAATTACCTATTTGCAAGCCGATCTTTTTAGCTGGCAGCCCGAGCGAACCTATGATGCCGTCTGCTTCGGATTCTGGATCTCGCATGTGCCACTGGAACGTTTCCCAGCGTTTGTTGCAATGGTTGCCAACGCCCTGCGACCGGGCGGTAAGGTTTTCTTTGTGGATAGTCGCTATGAGCCAAGCAGCACTGCCGTTGATCATACCTTGCCTGGTAAGACCGAGCAGGTGATGACACGTAAGTTAAACGATGGCCGGACTTTTCAGATCGTCAAGAATTTCTTCTCCAGTCCGATGCTTCACGAAAGCTTTGCCCGTGGTGGGTTGAACGTCAGGGTTGAGGAAACGCCAACCTATTTTATCTATGGCACAGGTACAAAAGAAGCCGTCACATACACTGCGACGGCTTGAGGTTTACATAATAATAGGGACTTGTAGTTCTTTCTAGAGGCCCGCTAGCTCTTATCTTACATCCAGCAAATTCCATTGTGGCGAATTATTGGTATCGATAAACTGGTAGATCGAGACATCGGTGCTGGTATCGTCGCCATTGGCATCGAAAGAGTGGTGTCCTGTTTTACCAGCGTAAGATGTATGCTGTAGGGCCTCAATCACCGCTTGTCGGAACTTTTTTGCCCCATTGAGATCCCAGCTCCCGCGTGGGGTTTGGACTCCCTCTGCAAGGGCCGTCTTGATTGCCTGGATCAGAATTTTAGTGCAATCATAAGCACTTGCTGAATAGAGGCCGTAATTTTGATAGCCCTCGCTCTGATAATCCTGTTGAAAACTCTGGCCATCGCTTACGGTAGAAGTATCTCGCAAGGGAACTGTACCAAAGACGGGGGCGTTGGAAGGACTGAGTGTCGTTGCAAATGTATTTTCGACAACGCCATCTCCAACGGCATAGGCTGTATTTTTTAGATCTGGTGTCTCAAGCATCGCTTTCTGAATATAGGTTCCACCAGGAGTTGTGCCAGAATAGTAGATCAAGTCGGGATGCAGGGGCGCGACCAGGGGTAGCACATCTGTATAGCGTGTATAGACTGCTGAACTGGAAATATTTCCGGGCGGCAGCACCGTTCCACCAATTTTTTCCCACTCCTTAATAAACGAGCTGGCCAGGCCATCGCTATAGAGGTCGCCCTGATCTTCAATCACATAGACCTTTTGATAATGCTTGACCCTGTGCAGATAATCCGCCGCAACTACCCCCTGGCGTGTATCCAGCGTTGGCAGGCGGAAATAGGTGACTTTGCCAGTTGGGCGCACCTGGGGCAGCAGATTATACTGTCCCGAACAACCACTCTCGACAGTGTCCTTGGTCAGGCAGGGATTGGTATTGGTTGGACTGATCAAGGCAATCGGAGCCTGATTGGCTACTGGCATCTCGGCTGCGGCTACACTGCTATGGATCGGTCCGATGATCCCCGCTACCAGGGCATTGTTGATAGCATTCATAACATTGGCCTTACCTGTGGCGGGATCATGGACAAGGTTTGGACCAGTATCATCCATTGGTAGGAACTGGAGTGTGTAATTAGGAATAGAATGCGTCGTATTAGCATCGCTAAGTGCATAATTAATTCCGTTTTCGACTGGTACTCCCTCGCCTTTATCCAGCCCTTTCAGAGGTAGCTCGCCGACTATCGTAATCGTGGTTGAGGGGGTCAGAAAGGTCGAGGCATAAATTGATTCACCATCTGCTGGGACATAAAAAAGCGTGACTGCAATAATTGCGATAAGCAGGATGATTGCCATCGGTAGATAGAGTAGTCGATTTTGCTGTCTTTGAAAAAATCCCCTCGAAACTTTTTGTTCTGATGGGGCTGCAAGAAGTTTCAAGCTTGTCGCGGCTGACTCCATTTGAATAGATCTGCCTGGACGACTGGAGACGACGGGTTGGAGGGCCAGATTGGTGGTATTCTCCTCCGATGCAACGGCCTGCTCCAGAGCATGGAGTAGCTCCTGGGCCGATTGGTACCGCTGACTGGCATCTTTTGCCAGCGTTTTAAGTATAACTGCTTCGACCTGAGGTGAAATAGAGGGATTGAGATCACGGAGCGGTCGAGGGGGACGCTGAAGATGCTGCACCTGCACAGCCGTTGGGTTGGCAGCCGCGAAGGGTCGCATCCCGGTGAGCATTTCATAGAATATCACACCCACGCTATAAATATCACTCAAACGCGTGGCCTGGCCCTGGATCTGTTCAGGAGCCATGTATTCTGGCGTGCCAATGATAACCCCGGATTGGCTTTGGGTCTCAAGCCCTGCTTCTGGATTATCTGGCGACAACAGCTTCACCAACCCAAAATCCGCGATCATGGCTGATTCCGAGCTTTCATCTCCGCTTGTCTCAAATAAAATATTGCTGGGCTTGAGATCACGGTGGATGAAGCGTTTGGAATGGGCATATTGAAGCGCGGGTAGGATTTGAGAAGCTAGCCGCAAAACTTCCTGGCTTGTATGAATTGGCTGAAGTTCCAGACGCTCTTTGAGCGACCCTCCTGTTAAATAAGGCATAACCAGATATGCGTTTTTGTCTTGATCTCCGATATCAAAGATCTGTAGAATATGCGGGTGTTGAAGGCTGGCAAGGGTCTGGGCTTCACGAATAAAGCGGCGCAGAAAGTTTGTTGTGCTCTCCCGATCAGGGCGACAAACCTTGATCGCAACCTGCCGTTGTAAAAGCGCATCGGTGGCCTGATAGACCGTTGCCATCCCACCTCGACCAAGGGGTTTCCCGATGAGGTAACGTCCTAATTCTTTGCCGTACAAATCATCCAACACATCTATCCTTTCGGCTTATGCTGCCTGCTTGATTAAGCCTGTTCCGCCATACATAACCCAATGCATCAAGAGTATAACCTGAAGTGTGTTATGTGTATGTGAATTATCTCATATGTAGCAAGAATAGTAATAACGTATGGGAAGAATGTTTAGAGGCCCGGTGAGTGTATAAAAACCCAGAAGAGCCTGCCTGAGATTTCCTTTAAAGGCTGGAACGGCTATAATACAAAGACGCCAGGAAAAAATAGTTCTAAAAGTTATACAAATGGATCGGAGAAGTCATTATGACTGCGTTATCCCCGTATGGTTCATGGAAGTCTCCAATTACGACTGATTTAATTGTTGGCAATAGTATAAGCCTCAGCCAGCCTGCGTTTGATGGAGATGATCTCTATTGGGTAGAACGACGACCAACCGAAGAGGGCCGGAGTACCCTTGTGAAGAGAGCTAAGGATGGCACAATTACTGATTTGCTGCCTCGGTCATTCAATGCTCGCACACGGGTTCACGAGTATGGTGGCGGGGACTTCGCGGTGTCCGATGGTATCCTCTATTTTTCGAATTTCAAGGACCAACGGCTGTATCGGTTGTTGCCAGGGGAAGAGCCACAACCGATCACTCCCGAAGCCAATATGCGTTATGCGGATGGGATGGTCGACCAGAGACGCAATCGACTGCTTTGTGTATGTGAGGATCATACCGAATCTGATATTCAGGCAGTCAACTCGATTGTCAGTGTCCGATTGGATGGGCATGGGTCGGTCGAAGTGCTTGTCTCAGGCAATGATTTCTATGCCTATCCGCGCTTGAGTCCCGATGGTTCGCGCCTGGCCTGGCTCACCTGGAATCATCCAAATATGCCCTGGGATGGGACGGAGCTCTGGGTCGCTGATCTGAATGAGACGGGTGCGCCTGTCAATGCCAGACAGGTAGCTGGTGGCAAGACCGAATCGATCTTCCAGCCACAGTGGTCCCCTTCTGGTCAGTTGTACTATGTCTCAGATCGAACTGGCTGGTGGAACATCTATCGTCTGGGTTCAGAGCAGGCGGGTCCGGTCTATAAACGAGATGT
>DASSXK010000731.1:0-3013 GCA_035703945.1 Ktedonobacteraceae bacterium
TTCCCCAACTGACCGAGAAATTCAAGGGCGCGAGTCCCCTGGAATACCATACTGGCCTGTTCCCTTCCGAAAGCATGCTGGAACGTTTTTCGCGCGACGGCTTGCTGCTGGCTGGCGACTCAGGTGGTCATGGATCGACACTTGTTGGTGAAGGGATTCGCTTCGCGATCTATTCAGGACAGATGGCCGGGGCCGTTGCCGGTGAAGCCGTCAAGGCCGGAGATACCACGGCGGCCTTCCTGGAGCGCTTTGATCGCAAGTGGCGCAACCGCTTCGGACGCGATATGGACATCTCTTATATGATCAATAAACATATCGCCGTCTACTCAGATCAGCAATGGGACAACTCCCTTGACCTGATGAAGCGTATGACCCCCAATCAGGTTGCTCAGGCTCTACGCGGAGACTACTCTGCCAGCCTGGTTATGGGAATTTTAGCCCGTAATCCTGGCCTCTTCAGAACAGGTGGCAAACGCTTCCTGGACCTGATGCTGGAGAGAATCAATAAACCCACAATGCAGCCCGTTGAAGGCTAGCTCAAAAGAGGGACGCCAGGGGTAAGTGCTCCTGGCGTCCCTCTTTGCTTGCCTCCTGCTTGCCACTTGACGGGGTCCAGAGCTGCGACCTGGTCATCTTTCCCCTCCTCTAGTCACCGCAGGCAGCTTTTGTCCACTGAAGCGGTATTCGAAGGAAGCAAGCGGGAATATTTTTCCCCAAACACCTGTTTTAAATTGTATAAAAGATTAATATTACTTCAACAAGAAGGAGCTATTACAGCATGTCTTCCGAGACCCAAGAAAAAATCCAGGTATATGCGACGACCTGGTGCCCGGATTGTAAAATGGCCAAACGCTGGTTTGACTCTCACGGCGTTTCATATGATTATATCAATATCGAAGAGAATGATGAAGCGGCTAAATACGTGATGAAGGTCAATGGCGGTATGCAGAGCGTGCCAACCATCGTTTTCCCTGATGGCTCCGTCCTCGTTGAACCCAATGCTCGCCAGCTTGCCGAAAAATGCGTTAATTAAGTTCATACTTATAGTGCAAGCGCGCCAAAAGTGTCCCCACCTGGTGGGGGCATTTTTTTTGTAATAATTCATACCTCTTGCCTTTTAATGGCACGCCATGCACTTCGCTGACTGAAGTCGCTCAAGAAGCCAGGACGACCCGTGCCAGAAACGATCAATGGTGAAGCATTCAGGAGACGCGAGAGCGTCGGTGCGAAGTGTCTTTTAATGGCAAGACGTCTAGCCTATAATGAGAGAAAAGCTGATGAACGAAGACTGTCTATGTGGTATGTATTACATAAGGAGTATTGATGGTCGGTACCTTAATCAATTTTGCAACGGTGATTGTTGGGAGCACGCTTGGTTTGCTGATTGGCCGGAGACTCCCTGAACGCATCAAAGTGATTGTCGTCTCGGCAATTGGCCTGATTACAATCGTGCTTGGGGTTTCCTCCGCAATAAAAACCGAGAATGCCCTGATTCCTCTGGTTGCGCTGGTGGTTGGCTCCGTGATTGGCGAACTGATCAATATTGACCGTGGGATTAACACGCTGGGCGATTGGTTGAAGAAACGTTTTGAGCGACTTGGGAGCCAGTCTGACCAGCAAAATTTTACGATGGCCTATGTACTTGCCAGTCTGCAATTCTGTGTCGGGCCCCTGACGATCCTGGGAGCGATTAACGACGGCCTCTCGGGCGACTTTAGCCTGCTGGCAATAAAATCCGTACTGGATGGTTTTTCCGCGATCATGTTTGCCAGCAGCTTCGGGTTCGGTGTTTTATTTTCGGGGGTGACGGTCCTGGTGGTTCAGGGCAGTATCTCCTTGCTGGCGGGCCTGATCAAACCTTTGCTTATTTCAAATCCCGCGCTCAAGATGGGTATGCAGCCACGTGTGATTGAATTGACAGCGGTGGGGGGAGTGATTCTGATCGGCCTGGGTCTGAATATCCTGGAGATTAAACGTATCAAGGTCGCTAATATGCTCCCGGCACTCATCATCGCCCCCTTGATTGTTGCGCTACTGGCCCTATTTGGTATCCCCCTGGATTTTGGTCTGGGTGGTCATTAGTAAATAGAGTGTATGCTTGGAAGAAGGAGGGATTATAGATGACGATTCCAGCAGGCCTGAAAGATGGTCCAATCTATCTTGATTATAATGCCACGACGCCAGTTGATCCTCAAGTGCTTGAGGTGATGTGGCCGTACTTTCAGCAGCACTTTGGCAATCCTTCCAGTACACATGTCTATGGTTCGGTCGCCCATGAGGGCGTGGACCGGGCGCGTCAGCAGGTTGCGAGTTTGCTGGGAAGCGAAGCAAAGGATATTATTTTTACCGGCGGCGGCTCAGAAGGAGATAACCTGGCGATTCGTGGAGCGGCGCTGACCGCCAATCGGGGCAAACATATCATTACCCAGGTGACGGAACATCCTGGGAGCCTGAATATCTGTCGGGCGCTATCACGTCTGCATGGGTTTCAGGTTACGATCTTGCCAGTTGATCGTAGCGGGCTGGTCGATCCGGCGGCGGTTGAGGCGGCGATTATGCCAGAGACCTGCTTGATTACGATCATGCATGCCAATAACGAGACAGGTACGCTGCAACCAATAGCTGAGATTGCGGAGATTGCTCACCGTCATGGCGTGCTCATGCATAGCGATGCCGCGCAATCAGTGGGCAAAATTCCAACGCGATTGGATGAGCTTCCTGTTGATCTGCTGACTATTGCCGGACATAAAGTATATGCCCCAAAGGGTATTGGCGCGTTATACGTGCGGCAGGGCTTGCAACTTGAACCAATCATTTATGGCGGGGGACAGGAAGCCGGGCGGAGAGCAGGTACAGAGAATATCGCGTATATCGTAGCGCTGGGCGCAGCTTGTATGGCAGCCCAGGAGCAGCTCGTAGAGAGCCAGGGACGCCTGCGCCAGTTGCGAGATCTGCTGCAACGCCGTCTCGAAGCATCTCTTCCGGGGTCTGTTCATCTCAATGGGCATGCTAG
>DASSXK010000761.1:0-2866 GCA_035703945.1 Ktedonobacteraceae bacterium
CTGGAGATGATTCAGCTTCTTTCTGGCTTTTTGGGATATGATAAACTAAGACCTTATCCGAAAACCTCTATCTTGCCAAAAATCAATTGAGCACAGGCCAGGTGAAGAAAGGCAAGGTAGTTCTCCGCTTTTTTCTCCCAATGCTCTCGGCAATGCATTCCACTGGATACCGGTACGCAAAACGTACACAATCGCTTCGAATGCCTTACAATCCTCCATTCGGGGACGCCCTCCTTTGGCATGGGATGGAGTGGGTGGTATCAATGGTTTCACTTTTTCCCACAACTTCTCACTGACCTTCCACGGATACATTCTTGCCATCTTTCTCTCCTTGCTGTTCTCCTCTCAGAGAGACGCTACCGGGAAAAGCCAGAAGCAGCTCTGCCACCTCTAGCTTTTCTTTCTCGGTAGGTTGTTTCCCTTAGGCGAGAACTTTCTGCATCTCGTCGATCTGCATAGACCGGTGCATGCCTATGCTGGTATACAATTGATGTGCACCAGTGGCGTTATGCTCATCCACATTCAGCACGACATGGAAAATGCCACGCTGAGCGTATTCCTTGAACACTCTTTGCAGAAGGCCAGAGGCAATACCACGTCGGCGATATGCTGGCAGCACTGCTACCTGATGCACAAAACCCTCTCCTGCTTCCAGGTACGTGCGGCAAACAATCGCACCAACAACTTTTTCCCCATCGCGAGCCACGTAGAGCATGCTAGGATCGAAGCTCGCAATCTCTAACACACCTGTCCTCCATTCCTCGAAAGGACGATAGGGATATCCACCAATGTCCTGAAAAGCCTCCTGTACAACAAAGTGGACAGCGTGTTCATCTTGCGGGAGCACCGCTTGGTGGATATCTAGATCGGCTAATGCCGAGAAAATCGGTGGAGAAGCGTGCAAGTCTCTCTCCATAGTAATCTCGCTCGACTTTACTACATAATCGTGCTGCTCTAGCAGTTGACGACGGGCTGGGCTGATGCTCCAGGTTTTGATAACACGAGACACCTTCCCCTGAGCCTTTGCCAACAATACTCGCCCTTTTTCCTCGGCGAGCTGTAAGAGAAAGCCCTCCAGATCGCCACCACGGTAATCTGGGTGCGCATTGGTATGAGGGTCGAGAAGTAGCAATTGTCCATAGCTTTTGATACCGGTATAGCCGACAATGCGGCCCTGCGCGGTGACAACGACAAAGGCGTCGTGCGCCAGATCCAAATTATTCCACAAATCACGGACCGTCTCAGCATCTGTATCAGATGAACCCGCATCGGCCATCTCGCAGGTGGCTGCGAGTTCAGCGATCGCCTGTGCGTCTTCCAGTGAGGGTGCACGCAGACGCAAATCGTCGGGTAATGTAAGAGTCATGGGTATGGTTTCTCCTTTTCTATGGGCGTCAGGCCTGTCTATCTCACCCGGCGCCGTTACAATGCTGCTAGTGTGGACCCACAGTATCCTCAGGGATAAAAAAAGGCCATGGAACGCAACAACAGAACGCTCCATGGCCTTTTCAACAGCCTGTAACAGGCAATAAAAAACCGTGAGCGTTCGGCAGAAAAAAAGCGCCCACGGCCTAAATGACTATGCTAAATTACTGTGTAATTGAAGGAAACCTCCAGAAAAAGGGCATAGTACGGCCTTGGGCCACTAGGCACAAGTTAGCGCCCAGTTTGCTCAGACGATGACCGCACCAGGAGATGGCATGCGGCCCCTTCTTCTTGGTCATACTGTGTTACCTCTATCCTTCTGGATACTGAGATCGTATACTGGTGCTTATTCTGAAGCACCGCAACAATTCTACTCTAGAAGGTAATAATATGTCAATGGAACGACAAGAACAGATCAAAACATATTTACAAAGGGCACCCAAGGCCGAGCTACATGTTCATCTCGAAGGGTCGATTCAGCCCGAAACTTTTCTGACACTTGCAAAGCGCAATCAAATAAACCTGCCCGTCTCAAGCGTGGAGGAAGCACGAAACTGGTTCAAATATCGTGATTTCGGGCATTTCATCGAGATTTTTGTGAAGGTCTCTGGCTGCCTGAAGACGGAGGAAGATTTTGAGCTGGTGGCCTACGAATTTGGCGCACAAATGGCTCGCCAGCAGATACGCTACGCCGAAGTGACATTCTCAGCCAGCACCCATCGCTTTAAATCTGGCATTCCATTTGATGTCTTTTTCCGAGGACTTCAACGGGGTCGGGCACGCGCCCAAACCGAATTTGGGGTCGAGATACGCTGGGTTTTTGATATCGTGCGAGCCGTCAGCGATGGCAAGCTTTTTGAGCAAGCAGACTTTACCACAGAGGTTGCCCTGGATTGCCGATCAGAAGGGGTAGTGGCGCTGGGACTGGGAGGGTCAGAGAAGCTGGGACCAGGGGAACTCTTTACGTCCTGGTTTGAAAAGGCTCGCTCGGAGGGTCTGCACAGCACACCACACGCCGGCGAAACCCTGGGACCCAAGAGCGTCTGGATCGCACTCCAGCAGCTAGGAGCCGAACGAATCGGCCATGGAGTGCGCTCAATTGAAGACCCAACACTCGTGGCTCATCTGGCCCAACAACAGATTCCGCTGGAGCTTTGCCCCTGGAGCAATGTCCGCCTCGGCGTCTATTCTGGCTTATATCAACATCCCCTGCCCCTGCTCTACAACGCCGGAGTGCCTATCACCGTCAATTCCGACGATCCTCCACTCTTCAATACAAATCTTAACGATAATGTCCTGGCACTTTATGAACCCTTTGCGCTTTCGCTCGACGACATCGACGAGATTTTATTGAATGGAGTGCGGCAGAGTTTCCTTGAGCAAGAGCAGAAACAGCAGATGGAGCAGGCGTTTCGAACAGAGATGCACAAACTCCGAACCG